>CAIPQY010000533.1 GCA_903867275.1 uncultured bacterium
AGGATGTCCGGGCGAAATGCCTCGCCGAACCCGGCCTTGCCGCCGAACTGCGCAAAGGTGAAGGGTGCCAGGATGAGCGGTGCGAGCAGGACGATTCGACGGATGAGGTTTCGCATGAGGTTCTCTCGGAAGATTGTTGACGCGCGTCAACGCGAGCGGGCGCGCTTCATTGGGGGCAGGCGGACGGAATCATCGACAAATAGTTCGGGCTGCAGCAGCGTGCGCCCATAATCTATGCCCTTCGCGCAGGGTGTGTTCAAGCCGTTCTGACAGTTCTCTGTTCAATCCGCTTTTCGGATCGCGTGACAACGATCCGGTCCACGAAAATGCCGGGGGTGTGCACCTGGTCGGCGTCGATCTGGCCGACCTCCACCAGTTCCTCGACTTCCGCCACCGTGACGCGGCCGCTGGTGGCCACCATCGGATTGAAGTTTCGGGCGGTCTTGCGGAAAACCAGATTGCCGAACCGGTCGGCCTTCCACGCCTTCACCAGCGACAGGTCGGCGCGAATGCCGCGTTCCATCACGTAGGTTTCGCCGTCGAAGAGTTCGGTGGGCTTGCCGTCGGCGACCACCGTTCCCACGCCGGTCTTGGTGTAGAAGGCAGGAATGCCCGCGCCGCCGGCACGCAGGCGCTCGGCCAGCGTGCCTTGCGGGCAGAATTCCAGTTGCAGCTCGCCGCTCATGAACTGGCGCTCGAACTCGGCGTTCTCGCCGACATAGCTCGAGACCATCTTGCGGATCTGCCGCGTCTTCAGCAGCAGGCCCAGGCCCCAATCATCCACGCCGGCGTTGTTCGACACGCAGGTGAGACCCTTGGCGCCGCTGTCACGCAGGGCCATGATGAGCTGTTCGGGAATGCCGCAGAGGCCGAAGCCACCCACGGCCACGATGATGTCGTCGCGGACCAGGCCTTCAAGGGCCTTGGCTGGCGACGGGAAGACCTTGTCCACTGCCATGGCGGGGAGTGTAGAGGGACGCGCGGGGCGGCTAGGCTCTGCCTCCCGTGCCGCTTGTGCTGCTTCTCATCCTGCTGTCCGCATTGCCCGATGCCATGCTGGTGCCGGTGCTGCGCGACCTGCTGGTGGAGCGTTATGGCGCCAGCGCGGAGGCGGCGCAGGCATTTCTGGCGGTGAATCTGCTGGGAGCGGGTCTGGCCGTGCCTCTGGTGCGCTGGCTGCGGCGCCGCTGGCCCGCCTGGTCGGTTGCCGCGGTGGGTGCGATCGCTGATGCGGCACTGCTTGGATTGATGTGGCTGCCGATCGGCTTCAAGGCCACTCTGGCGGTGCGATGCATCGAAGGCGTCGCGGATGTGGCCACCTTTGCCGCCCTCTTCCAGATGCTGGGCAGCGCGGGTGGGCGCGGTGCCGCTTGGCGGATGGGTGTGGGTGCCAGTGTGCTGATCGGCGGTCTGGGTGGCGGTGCGGTGCTGGGCGGCGCAGCCGTGAAGGCGAGCGCGGCCGGGCCCACCATCGCGTTCGTGCTGGGTGCCGCATGCTGTCTGGCCACCGGCATTGGTGCATGGGTCGGCGCAGGCGTGCTGGATCGTGCCGCGCCCACAAGTGAATTGCCGGAGACAAGCCTGTCCGAGCGGAACGGCCCGTTGTGGCCCATGCTGCTGATGGCGGCATCCGACCGTGCGACCGGCGCCGCGTTGACGGCGGTGTTCGCCAGTTTCCTTGCGCGCAACATGGGCTATGACCCCGCCGAACGCGGACGGCTTGTCGGTCTTCCATTGCTGCTGATGGCGGTGGGTGCGGCGCCAGCCGGGTGGCTCGCGGACCGCCTGGGAACCATGCGCGTCCGGACGGTCGCGGCGGTGATCTATGCGTTGTGCTTCGCCAATGTGGCCTGGCTCGGCTTCAGCACGGCGGCGCTGAGCGGGGTTCTGCTGCTGCTCGGCATCGCGGCCGCGCCGCTGCTGCCGGCATCACTGTCGCTCACGGTGCGGGGTGGACACGGAACTGGTGGACTGGCCGCGTTTCGCGCGGCGGGCGATGGTGGCTACTTCCTCGGCATCGTCACGGTGGTGGCCGTGGGTGCCTGGGTGGGTGGCGATCGGCTGCCGACGCAGCAGGGGCTGATGATCGGCTTCGGCATCGGCCACCTTGCGTGCACCCTGATCGCGGCGCATGGCGTGCGCCTGGCGGAACGCCGAGCTGCTTCGGTGGCCTGACTTCAGTTCTTCATCGCCTGCGGCACCGGCTCGCCCCGCACATCCTCGAGCGCCACGCGCAGCTTTTCCAGTGCCTTGTTCTGGATCTGCCGCACGCGCTCCTTGGTGACGCCGACCATCTGGCCAACCTGCTCAAGCGTGAGTGACGGCTGGCCGGTGGGGCCATCGAGGCCGAAACGGTGGTAGATCACGCTGCGCTCGACCTCGCTCAGTTCCGCGCGACCGCTCTCGACCAGATGGCGCACCTCGGCGGCGCTTTCGCGTTCGTGCTCGGCCCGGCGCAGCTCGAGGAAGTTCGACTTCTCGAATTCGGGGTCGAATTCGCTGGGGAATCGCTGGCGGTGCTTCACCAGCTTGATGCCGAATCGGCTGAAGGCCTTCAGGATGGAGCGGCACGCATAGGTGCTGAACTTGAAGCCGCGGCCGCAGTCGAACTTGTCCACGCTGCGCATGAGCGCCATGTTTCCCTCGCCGATCAGGTCGGGGAAATCGCTCTCTCCCAGGCGCACGCGTCGCGCCATGGCCAGCACGAGCGCCAGATTGGTTTCGGAGATCTGCTCGCGGTAGCGGCGCGCCTTGCGATGCCACTGCAGCATGTCGGCGGCCTCCTCGAGCGTCGGGGCGCGGCCCTGCAGCGCATCCTGGATCTGCCGCACGCGGAATCGCGCGTAGTTGTACTGCAGGAAAATCACGCGCTCCTGGGCCGCCGTGAGCAGCACGCTGCCGTTGCGGGCCTGGCGCTGCTTCTGCTCGCGACCGCCGAGGTCGTCCATGAGCGGTCGATACCAGGTCACATCGGGCCGCTGCACAGGCGCGGCCTTCTCGTAGATGTTGGCCTCGGCGCCGGGCTTGCGGAATTCGGGCGAATCCATGAAGTCCATGGGCTCGGCCATGATTTCAGCGAGCAGGGCTTCGTCCTGTGGTGACAGTCCGGCCTTGTGCAGGGTGCCCGCTCGGTTGCGGGAGCGAACCGCGGGCCGCCGGCGCTGGCGCACGCGGTCAATCGGCGAATTGGATCCAAAAAGGGAGTCGATCATGGTGTCTCCTTCACGAAGCAACTGGCTTCAGTTGGGGTCTCAGCCGAGCAAAGCGATCTGGAGTGCGCGATCACGAAGCAGTGCACGAAGCAACTTGGATGCCGAAACCGCGTGGGTTCGGCATGAGGGTTTCACAGTGCGTGCGGGCCGAAACAGGCAGACTGCGGCCGCCGTGGTGCGGTTCGCAGAAGGCGGCATGTCAGTTTCAGCTGCCAGTGAAACAAAAAAGTGAAAGGCCCCCATATACATGGGGGCCCTTGAAGGTCGCCTGGAGGCCCGAATTGGGGCCAAGCAGAAAGTTATAGGTCTTATTCAGCCTTGCCGCTGCTGGAGTCGTAGATCCAGCAT
>CAIPQY010000534.1 GCA_903867275.1 uncultured bacterium
CGACAGAACGTGTTCGTGAGCATGGGCATGGTGCTGCTGCTCATTCCGCTCACGCTGAGCGGCGTGGTGAACACCACGCTGGCGGTGATCATGCACGAGGGCAGCACGGTGGCCGTGGTGCTGAACGGCCTGCGGCTGCTGGCGTGGCGCGATCGCGGCGCCCCGCGCTGAACAGGCTCACGCCGGATACGTCGGGTCGTACACCTGCGCGCGCACGAACGCGGCGATGTCCGTCGGCCGCGGCACGCGCGCCAGGCCCTTGTCGAAGATCATGGTCGCCACGTCGATCGCTTCCTTCACCAGCGTCTCGTGGATCTCGGCCACCGGCGGATAGATCAGACCCACGCGCAGATCCTCGTCGGTCACCTGCTCGGCAAGGCTTTCCGCCGCGCGCAGGAACATGTCGTCGGTCACGCGGCTGGCCTGCGTCACGTACACCGCCAGACCCACCGCGGGATAGATGTAGACATTGTTGCCCTGCCCAGGCACGAACAGCTTGCCCGCGTGATGCAGCGGCGGGAACGGACTGCCGCTGGCGAAGATGGCTCGGCCCGCGGAGTGCTCGATGGCCTCCTTCGCGGTGCACTCGCTCTTCGAGGTGGGGTTCGAATACGGAAAGATGACCGGCCGCTCGTTCAGGCGCGCCATCTCCTGGATGACCGCCGGCGTGAACGCACCCGCCACCGTGCTCACGCCCACGATCGCGCTCGGCTTGATGGCCTTCACCACCTCCAGCAGATCGCGCATGGGCGGGTTGGCGTGCGCGTAGGGCTGCTGATGCTCGCTCAGCCCCGGCGAATCCGCCGTGACCAGTCCCTTCGAGTTCATCAGGAAGCAGCGCGCGCGCGCCTCGGCCATCGACAGTCCCTCGCGCGTCATCTGCAGACAGCACAGGTCGGCGATGCCGATGGCCGCGCTGCCGGCGCCGTAGAACACGATGCGGTGATCGCGCAGCCTGTCGCCACGGATGCGGCACGCGCCCAGCATGCCCGCCACGGCCACCGCCGCGGTGCCCTGGATGTCGTCGTTGAAGCAGCACACGCGATCGCGGTAGCGCTGCAGCAGCGGAATGGCCGTCTTGTTGGTGAAGTCCTCGAACTGGATGCAGCAGCGCGGGAACACCTGCTGCACCGCCATCACGAATTCCTCCACGAAGGCGTCGTACTCGGGGCCGGTGATGCGGCGCTGCCGCAGGCCGGGGTACAGCGGATCCTCCAGGAACGCCTCGTTGTTGGTGCCCACATCCAGCGTCACCGGCAGCGCGGCCTCGGGCGGCACGCCGCCGAACGCCGAGTACAGCGCCAGCTTGCCGATGGGAATGCCCATGCCGCACACGCCCTGATCGCCCAGACCCAGGATGCGCTCGCCATCGGTCACCACGATGAAGCGCACGTCATCCTCGGGCCAGTTCTCCAGCACCTGTCGGATGCGGCCCTTGCGGTTCAGTCCCACGTACAGACCGCGCGGGCGGCGCATGATGTGTCCGAACTTCTGGCACGCCTCACCAACCGTGGGCGTGTACACCAGCGGCATCAGGCCCGCCGGATCGCTGCGCAGCATGGTGAAGAACAGGCGCTCGTTGTGGTCGGCCAGCTCGCTGAGGTAGACGTACTTGTCGAGGTCGGTGGTGCACTGCTGCATCTGGCGCTTCACGCGCAGCAGTTGGTCGGCCGGCGTGCTCACGCCGTCGGGCAGCAGGCCCATCAGCCCGAGCGCCTCGCGCTCGTGCTCGGTGAAGGCGGTTCCCTTGTTCAGACGTGCGTTGAGAAGGATGTCGCGTCCGTGCGCCATCGCGGCAGTCTAGTGCGTGCGGCGCTCACTCGCCCGTGGTCACGCGACCTGCCGCGGTGCGCGTCCACGCGCCCTTGAGCAGCTTCACGCGGTCGGCGCACGCGTCGCGCACCGGCGTGATGGTGCACGCATCGGTGGACACGCTCACCGTGTACTGGCCAAGCTCGTCGGCGCACAACTTCGATTCCACGCGATTGCGGAACGTGGCCGCACTGCCGTCGAAGGTGTACTCGCCCACCACCGGTCGCTGCTTCGGGCCGGGGCGGTCCAGCACCACCAGCCCGGTGTCCTCGCAAGTCATGGTCACGCCATCGCTGTTGCGCCACGAGCCGGCCAGCGCGTTGCTGGCCACGCGCGGTGGCGGGCTGCTGCACGAGGCAAGCATGGCGAGCGTCGCGACGACGATGGAGAGCTGGATGCGCATGGGCGGGAATTCCGTGGACGGTTCGAGGGACGGACAGGCGCGGGAGGGCCTGCGGGAAGCGAGCGGTACAAGGTAGCGACCAGCGTCGGCGAGCTGCACCCACGCAGAGCCACGTGCGCGCAACCCAGTC
>CAIPQY010000535.1 GCA_903867275.1 uncultured bacterium
CGGCCAGCATCGCGAAGGTGCCCACGCTGGTCGAACCCAGGATCATGGGACCCACCGCACCTGTCGGCACGCTGGGGCCCTGCGCAATCCATGTGGCCACCATCACCGTGGTGAAGATCACCGGGAACACGCTGGCCAACCCGCTGGCAACCGGCAGGCCCATGCGCGCCAGCACCAGCGCGAATCCGATCGCAAGCGCCGCCGCGACGCCGCGCAACGCGAGCACCGGCCATCGCACCGGATGACGACCACGCGGCGCGGGATGCGCTGCACGGTTTGCAAACACGCCAAGCACCAGACCCGCAAGGCACGCAAGGCCACCCGCCGCAAGCGCATGCATGGGTGTCGGCTGGAAGGATCGCTGCAGCAGCATCACCACTGCCGCCACGGCAAGCCACGCACCCAGCGCAACGGTGAGCGTGGCCGCCAGCATGTGCGAACGACCCTGCACATGCCGACCCACACGCGCGGGCACAACGCGCCACAGCACCAGATACGCCGCGTTCATCAGCGTGCCGATGGGCACGAACGCCATCGCGTTGATGAAGTCATCCGGATTCGTGCGGCGCCACCAGATGCCGATCGCGGCCGGCACGATGGTGGTTGGCACCGTGGAGATGATGCCGCCAACGCTGCCACCAAGCCGTTCCACCAGAACGGTGGCGGTGATCGCCACGCCGCCCGCGAAAAGCGAGGGAACAGCCACATCCGATGCCATGGTGAGCAGGTCCTGCACGAAGTGATCGATCGTATCGGCATGGCGTTCGTGGGCTTGACGCCACACGCCATCGCGCCCACCTCAGCGCTGCATGGCGCCAACCTCGCGCAGCGCCGCGTGGCAGTACCACTTCACCGCGTCGCTCATGGGTGGCTGCAGCGCATCCAGCTGCTCGGCGCCGCACCAGCGAATGTCGTGGTGCTCGGCCTGCGCCAGCGTCACCTGACCGCCCTTGGGGCGCGCGAAGTAGATCATGCCGATGTGTTCGTGCGTGTCGCTGATGCGGTGAATGTCGAGGTATCGCGGCCCGATCAGCGCGCGCGTGCCGGGGCCCGTGGTGGGTGGTCGCTCGCCGAGCAGCTCCACATCCAGCCCGCTCTCCTCGCGCGTCTCGCGCAGCGCCGCCTGCTCCGGATCCTCGTCCAGCTCGATGTGGCCGCCGAGCGGCAGCCAGCGATCCAGCTTGCGGTGATGGATCACCAGCACCCTGCCTTCGTGCACCACGAAGATGGCCACCGTGAAATCGATCTTGTCGTGAATGTGCGGCATGTTGGGTGGAACTCCGTCGAGCGAGCGTAGCGGAATCGCGCCCTCGATCCCTATGCTGCGACCCGACATGGACCGCCTGCACCAGTCGCACGCATCCGAAGACCGCCAGCGCGCGGTGCTGGTGACGCTGCTCTCGTTCCTGAGCTATGGCCTGATGCTGGGTGTGGGCATCGTGCTGGGTCGCGCGCTGGGCGCCGGCGACTACGGCCACTACAGCACCGCCGTGGCGCTGGCCAGCGTGATCACCACCGGTGCCACGCTTGGACTGGAAAAGCTGGCGCTGCGCGAACTGCCGGCCTGCTTCGAGCAGGGCGACTGGGATCGCGCGCGCGGATTCCTGGTCTTCTCCACGGTGGTGGTGGTTGTCACAAGCGTGCTGGTGGGTCTGCTCACCATGGCCATCCTGTGGTGCACGCGCAGCTGGAACTACCCCGAGCACTACCTGATGCTGATGATGCTGTTCCTGCCGGTGATGACGCTGTTCATGTTCCTGCTGGAGGTGTGCACCGCGTGCGAGCGCTTTGTCTCATCCACCATCGTGTACCGCGTGGTGGTGCCATGCACGCTGCTGATCGGCGCGCTGCTGCTCAGGCACTTCTCCAACCAGCAGTCGGCGCGCGATGCGGTGGTGCTGTATGGCTGCGTGTGGGTGGTGGGTGGCGCGCTCATGCTGGCGCTGGCCCTGCGCGGCCTGCCTCGCCAGCTCCACGGCCGGCGGCTGGTGACCGAATCGCGTCAGTGGCTTGGCGAGGGCCTGGGCTTCGTGGGCTACAGCCTGATCATGAGCCTGTTCGCCAGCAGTCCACTGCTGGTGCTGGGTCTGTCGCACCCCAACAAGTCAGGCGTGGGCGTGATGAGCGCCGTGCTGCAGATCGGCAACCTGCTGCTGATCGTGGCCACCGCCACCACGCGCCTGTATGCACCGCGCATGTCGCGCCTGCTGGTGGAACACGATGTGCCCGCCCAACAGCGCCTGCTGCGACGACGCGCGCTCGGCATGACCCTGGTGTGCGGCGTGTTCATGACGCTGGTGGTGCTGTTCGGCAAGCCCATCCTGGGCCTGTTCGGTCCGGAGTTCGAGCGCGGCGCCAGTTCATTGGTCGTGTATTCGATCGGCACCAGCCTGAACCTGATCTTCGCCTTCGCGCCGTGGTACCTGCAGTTCCGCAAGCGACACACGCTGGTGCTGGCGCTCACGGGCGTGGGCACGGCGCTCACGATGGGCGCCATGCTGTTCGTGCCATGGCCCGACATGCCCGCCTACGAACGCGTGGTGCTGTGGTACTCGGTCGGACTCATTCTGCTGTTCATCACGCTTCGCATGCTTGCCGTGCTGGAACTGCGACGCGCGCGGCGCGAAACGGCGAATGCCTCACTTGCCCACGCAGAAGCGTGAGAAGATGCGGCCCAGGATGTCGTCTGGCGCCAAGCGGCCCACGATGCCACCCAGACTCTCGATGGCGCCGTGCAGCGCGGCCGAGACAAGTTCGGGGTGTTCCATCACGCGACCGGTGCCTGTCTTCGCCGCACCCAGCGCCGCCTGCAGGTGATCGATGGCCTCGCTGATCAGCGTGCGATGACGATCGGCAAGCACCACCCCCGCGGTGGCGGTGGTGGCGCCAAGACCTTCGGCCATGCGACCCACCGCCGTGGCAAGTGCATCCAGTCCGGTGCCGTGCAGCGCGCTGGTGGCGATGGTGCCGGGCGCGGTGGCCGCCGACCGATCGCACTTGGTGTGTACGCAAATCCGGCATGACTGCCCGGTCGCTTCCGTGAATCGTCCGTCCGCATCGCATGCCACGGTGATGGTGGCGCGCTGCATCGCCTGATCACGCATGTGCTGGCCGAGGGCATCCAGCCCCTGCGCCTCGCGCATCTCGCCGGGTGCATCCACCAGCAGCACTTCAAGCGCGCCCGAAGTCGCCGGCACGCGCCACGGTTCCACCAGCACATCACGCGTGGTGCCGGCGACGGCGGCCACCACCGCGCGCTGCCGACCAAGCAGCGCATTGAACAGCGCGCTCTTGCCCGCGTTGGGCGCTCCCGCAAGCACCACCCATGGCGTGGCGGCCAGCCGCTCCAGTGGCACGCTGCCGTCGACCATCTCGCGCAGTGACGCGATGGCCGCCTCGATGCCGGCGCACAGCTCGGCACGACCGATCGCCACCACATCCTCCTGATCGGTGAAGTCGATGCCCGCCTCCACCAGCGCCAGCAGATCGGCCACGGTCTCGCTCACATGGTGCACGCGCGTGCCGATGGTGCCGCTTCGCAGCATGGCCGCCGCGTGCACTTCGGCGTCGGTGCGCGCGGCGATGGTGGCCGCCACGCCCTCCGCCTGCTCCAGCGTGAGGCGCCCC
>CAIPQY010000536.1 GCA_903867275.1 uncultured bacterium
CCGCAGGTGGGCGTGATGGCCTTGATGTGCTGCGCGAAGTCGTCGTACAGCATGGTCATCTGGCGATCGCTCCATGCCGCGCCGTAGTTGTTGCACGCCGCGCACAGGTTGCGCAGGTTGGCCAGGCTCTGGGTCTGCAGCGCCGAGTCCCGCGCCTTGCCGATGGCGGGCACCAGCAGCGCCAGCAGCAATCCGATGATGGACACCACCACCAGCAGTTCGATGATGGTGAAGCCGCGACGGATGGAAAAGAAGCCGCCCCCATGTGGGAGCGGCTTCGAGTGTCGAGTGCTTGTTCGCTTCAGCGTCACTTCACGGTCACGAAGTCTCGGCCAGCGATGCCATCCACGGTGAAGATGTGGTAGCTGGTGTTGACCTGGGTGTCGTAGTTGAAGTTCGCACCGTCCTTGCCATCGGGACCGGTGAAGAAGCCACCGTAGGTGCCCCAGGGGCCGGGCAGGTTGCTGAGCGTCTGCGATGCAAACAGACCGGGCTCCTTGAAGGTCTTGCCCGACTCGATGTTGCTCGCGGTCACGGTGGCGTTGCCATCCATACTGTCACCCGCGCCGGCGAGAGAGATGTGGCCGTCGTAGAACAGGGTGCAGGGCGCCGAGTTGAACGACTCGTTGAAGTAGTACGGCGTGTAGTTGCCGGCGAACTTCGGGTTGAACTCGGGGCCTTCCTTGTTCTGCAGCCACCACACCTCGAGCATGCGGGTCTTCAGTTCGGGGAACTTGGCGGCGCTGGCCGACGGGCTGCGGAACAGCGCGGCCGGCAGCTTGCCCGAGAAGGGAAGCACGCCGTTCTTCGAGCTGAACACTTCCTGGCTCCACATGCCTGCGGGGCTGAAGCCGTAGGTGCTGGGCACCCACTTGTCCGCCAGGTTGCAGATCTGGGTGTAGTCGTCACCCTTTTCGAACGCCGGCTGCGCGCGGTCGAGCTGGATCTTGTCCTTGGGCGCGTAGAAGGCCTTGTCGTAGAACTTGCCACCCACGTACTGGTTGAAGTTCTGGATGTTGGGCAGGCGCCACAGACCGAATCCGTCGGTGCCGGCGTCGCTCCACGACTCGGTGCAGATGAAGGGCAGCTGGTACATCACGTTGCCCCAGTCACCCACGCTCGCCTGGCACGGCGTCCAGAACGCCCACAGGCCGCTGCCACTGCCGCAGCTGGTGCTGCTGTAGCCGCCGTAGCCCACGATGAGCGAGGGCGGGCAGCTGCCTGTCTTGTCGTAGTAGTCCTTGCCGCAGGTCTTGCTGAGTGCGCTGATGTGCTGCGCGAAGTCGTCGTACATCAGCGTGAGCTGGCGGTCGCTCCAGGCGGCCGCGTAGTTCTGGCAGGCGGCGCCCAGGTTGCGAAGGTTGCTCAGGCTCTGGGTCTGCAGCGCGGAGTCGCGTGCCTTGCCGATGGCGGGCACGAGCAGTGCGAGCAGCAGGCCGATGATCGACACGACCACGAGCAGCTCGATGATCGTGAAGCCGGCGTGACGGGTGGGGCGGGTGTATCGCATGGTTGATTCTCGGTGAAGGCGATTCGTGGAGTGTGTTTCGGTCGTCACTTCGCGCCGATGGTGTCGCGGCCGAGGGCGCCGTCGACGGTGAAGACGTGGAAGGAGCAGCCCTTGCCGTTGTTGTAGGCGCCGTTGTCATAGGCACCGAACTGGTACGACGTGGGATACGAGCTGATCTGGCCCTTGGCGAAGAACGTTCCCTTGACCTTGTTGGTGCTGGTCTTGTTCTGGGCAGTCAGGCGATTGTCGGCGTCAGTCGATTCCTGCACGCTGATCTGACCGACATGGCTGTCGAAGAACAGGGCGTTGGGCGAAGACTGGTACGCCTCGTTGAAGTACCAAGGCATGCCCTGAGTGGCGCGCACCGCGGGTCACACCAGCCAGATCACGCGCGCGGGCGTCGCGTCCGTCTCGCGAAGAGCGCGACCACGCCTACACCCCGGCCTGCCGCACCAGCTCCGCCGCGGCGCTCCGCG
>CAIPQY010000537.1 GCA_903867275.1 uncultured bacterium
CTCGTCCGGCGGCGTGTTCTCGCGCACCGTGCCATCGTTGAACAGCGCGTTGCGCGGCTGGCGCGTGCCCGGATGCCGATCGGCCGAATCCACCACCAGCGCGTACTTGGTGGCGCGCACCGTGCCGCCCTTCGCGTCGCCGGCGGGCTTCTCGATGCCTTCGTAGAAGGTGCGCAGCATGCGGCCCTCCAGTTCGTTGCGCAGCCGCGTGCGCGCCTTCTCGCTCTCGTCGCGCTGCGTGAGCACGGTGCGCACCACCTGCACCTGCACCTCGGGCGTGTAGCGAAGCAGTCCGGGCACGTACAGGTAGCTGGTGCCGGTGCTGCGGCTCGCCTCGTCGAAATCGGCCGGGCAGAACCAGATCTCGGAGGCGGGATCCATGTAGCCCTTCAGCAGCTGCGGCAAGCCGCCCTCGGGACCGTCCACGCCGACCGCGGGCAGCATGTTGCAGATGGGGATCAAACCGCCGTTCGAGTCGCTGTAGCTGCGATAGGGCAGGAAGATCTGTCGCAGGTTGCTCATGCAGCCGGTGTTGCGGCCCTCGGCGCGCACCATGCCGATGGCCGGCACGGCGATGCCCATGAGGATGCCGATGATGCCGAGCACCACCAGCAGTTCGATGATCGTGAAGCCGCGACGCATGGCGCCATGGTAGGAGCACGGACAGTGCCGGCCCAACCCGCCCTTCAGGCCTTCTCCACCTCGGCGAACAGGGCGTCCACGAAGGCGTCGGGGTCGAAGGGCTGCACATCCTCGGGCGTCTCGCCCACACCCACCAGCTTCACCGGCACGCCAAGCGCCTCGCGGATGGCCACCACCGAACCTCCGCGCGCCGTGCCGTCGAGCTTCGCCAGGAACACGCCCGTGACCTGCACCACATCCTTGAAGGTGCGTGCCTGCGCGATGGCGCTCTGGCCCGTGGTGGCATCGAGCACCAGCAGCGTCTCGTGCGGCGCGCCCGGAATGCGCTTGGCGATCACGGTGCGGATCTTGCCCAGTTCGCGCATCAGGCCATCCTGCGTGTGCAGGCGACCCGCGGTGTCCACCAGCAGCGTGTCGGCGCCACGCGCAAGCGCCGCGTTGGCGGCATCGAACGCCACGGCGGCCGGATCGGCGCCCGCCGCGCCCTTCACGATGTCCACGCCAAGACGCTCGGCCCAGATCGAGAGCTGCGCCACCGCGCCCGCGCGGAAGGTGTCGGCCGCGGCCAGCACCACGCTGCGCCCCTCGTCACGCAGCGCCTTCGCGATCTTGGCCACGCTGGTGGTCTTGCCTGAACCGTTCACGCCCACCACCAGGATCACGGTGGGACCGCTCGGCGCGCGCGCGATGCGCAGGTCGTCGCCCTGCAGCCGCTGCTTCAAGCGCGCCTTCAGGATGGCGAGCGCGTCGCTGCCCTTCTTCGCAACGCCGGCGCGGAACTGCGTGCGCACCTCGTTCACCAGATCGCGCGCGATCACCACGCCGACATCCGCGCTCACCAGCGCGGTCTCCAGCTGATCGATCAGCGCCTCGTCCAGATCGCGGCCGTGCAGCAGCGAACGCAGGCCACCGCCGATCGCCGCCGCCGTGCGACTGGCCCCGCGACGCAGTGCCTCGATCGCCTTGCGGAACATCTCAGTTCGCCTCGCCGCGGTTCTTCCACCAGCGGTCCAGCACGGCGTTCACGAACGCGGGGCTGCGCTCGCCGCCGAATTCGCGCGCCAGCTCCACCGCCTGATCGATGGCAGCGGCATGCGGCACGCCACCATGCAGCATCTCGTAGAAGGCCAAACGCAGCACATTGCGGTCGACCACAGGTTGGCGATGCGTGGGCCAGTCGGTCACCAGCGACGCCAGCGCACGATCGGCTTCGTCGCGGAACTCCCAGGCCATGGCGGCCAGCGCGCGGCCCTGCTCCAGCGTCTTCGCATCCTCGGGCGCCTCGGCATCGTCGCCGAAATGGCCGGCCAGCGAGGTGTCGGTGGCGCCCTGGTCCAGTTCGTACATCACCTGCAGCGCGCAGCGGCGGGCCTTCAGTCGCACGTCAACGCTCATCGCTTCGCCCCCTCGCGCACCAGGCGCATGGTGTCGAGCGTGCGCAGCGCCGCGCGCATGGCGAACGCGCCCGCGTCGCCCTTGTCGCCACCTGCACGCGCGCGCGCCTGCTTCAGGTCCTCCACCGTGAGCACCGCCAGCGCCACCGGACGGCGAAACCGCACCGCCAGCGCGCTGAACTGCCCGAAGGCCGCATCCACGATGTGCCGGTCATGTCGCGTCTCGCCACGCACCACGCATCCCGTCACCACCACCGCGTCGAAGCCAGCCTCGAGCGCCTCGAGCACCACCGGCGGCAGGTCGTACACGCCATCCACCGTGAACACGCGCAGATCGGTGTCCGTGCCGCCGGCCTGCGTGAACGCGCCACGCGCGCCCGCGAGCAGGCGTTCATGGATCGACGCGTGGTAGTCGGCGGCGACGATCGCCACGCGAAGGCCGCGGGCGGACATCAGGGGCTTCGTGTCGTGCATCTGGCGCATGGGGGGTGCCATGGTAGATGGCTTCGACCCGCCGCGGGAACGCGTGCCCGGCGCGCCGCACGCGTAGCATCGGCGCCATGCGCTCCATGGTGATCCGCGCACTCGCGATCCTGCAGCTGGTTCGCATGCCCCTGGCGCTGGCCGTGGGCAGCGATCTGTGGCTGGCAACGCTGCTTGTTCGATGGAATCCGATGGCCGCGGATCGAGCCGCCAGTCGCATGGATCTGTGGCTGGCGCTCGCGATCGGCGGCCTGATCGGCGGCGGCCTGCTCGGGTTCGCCGCGGGCATGAACGACCTGCTCGATCTGCGCCGCGATCAAGCCACCAACCCCGGACGACCGCTGCCCGCGGGTCGCATGCGCACACCGCACGCGGCGCTGGTCACCTTCGGCTCGCTCGTCACCGCGTTGCTTGCCTCGGTGGCGTTCGGCGACGACGCGCTGCATGTGGCACTGCTGGCCGCAGCCGGCATCGTGGCATGGAACACCGTGGGCCGACACATTCCGTGGCTCGGCATTCCCATGATGGGGCTCGCGCACGCCGGCGTGATGTTCATTCCGTGGCCCGGACAGCCGTTCACCCTGCCTGCATGTCTGGTGTTCGCGCAAGCCGTGGTCACGGGAACCCTGCTGCATCAGCGCAGCGGCAAGCGCCCCGCGATCGATCAACGCACGGTGGTGGGTCTCGTGCTGATCGCCGTCGCGTGCGTGGCCGGACTGGTGGCCCTTGGCCTGAAGCGTGACGCCCCCGCCTGGCCACCGCCGCATGCCGCGTGGCTTGGCGTGTTCCCGATCATCGGCATGGGATGGTTCGTGTGGCTGCTGCGCGGCGCGATCGTGGAACCCACGGCACCCGAATCGAACCTGCTGCTGCAGCGCGCGGTGGTGGCCGTGCCGCCCGCCATGGCGGCGGCGTGGGCGCTGTCGATGGAACACCCCGTCGCGGCGGCGGCCTTCGCCGGCACCGCCATCGCATGCTGGACACTGGCGTATCTGGCACGGGAGATCCATGCCATGCTGGCTGCGCCGCCGGTGTGGCGCGGCTGACGCGCGCGTTTGGCCGCACGTTCGAGCGCCTCCGCCCGCACCGCCACAGGTAGCATGCCCGCGTGC
>CAIPQY010000538.1 GCA_903867275.1 uncultured bacterium
CGCGCCAGCGTGGCCACGTCGCGGATGAAGGCGTCGTGTCCGCGACAACCGATGTGCGCCGCTTCCGACAGTTCGCCGGCCGCGCGCATGCGCGCCTCGTCCACCTGATCTTCCAGCACACCGTTGTTCACCACCACATAGGTGCGCTCGGGATCGCTCACGCGCAGGAACGGGTCGGGCCCGATCGCGCGCAGCGACTCCACCGCATCCATGCCCAGCAGCAGGTCGGCCTCGCCGTAGGGCGTCTGCGCGGCAAGTGCCGCATCGCCCACCTCCATGCGCGTGAACAGCACCTGACTCCACGCGCGGCGGCCCGGCCCGATCGGCGTGGTCTGGAAACTCGCCTGCACGCGATAGCCCATCGCGCGGCCGGCTTCGCACAGGATCATGGAGGCCAGACCGGGCGCCTCGCCTCGCCAACCAGCCAGGTGCGCGCGCCATCGGCCCGCTTCGGCGTGGATGACGCGCGGCGGACCTGGTCGTGGTGCGCCGGGTTCAAGTTCGGCCGGACGCGGTGGCTTGCTGCGCACCACCTCCACCTGCTCGAACAGCGGCCGCACGCGCACCTCGAACTGCCCCACCGCGCGCTGCTCGAGCACTTCCACGGTGAGTTCGGTCTTCAGCGGATTGGTGCCGCGCTCGAGGCCGCGTTCCACCATCACCTCGGGCGCCACCGGACGCACATCGCAGCTCGCATCGGCCGGCCAGATCGCGCGCTGCATGGGCACGAAGCCCAGACGATCGGCTTCCACCATGCTGCGATCGAGCGCGGCCACATCGCGACGCGCCGGCGGACCGTCATGGCCCACGATCACGGTGAGTCCATCGCGCAGCGCGGCGGCGCGCAGCAGCTCGCGGAACGGCGGACGGTTGTTCAGGTCACCACGCTCGACCGTGATCGGCGCCACCGCATCGGCCGGAACCGCCGCGCGCGACAGGCGCTCGGGATCGGGTCCCGGCTCGTCACCGAGATCGCACACCACCAGGATGCGCGGACGCACTTCACGCGCGGACTGCCGCACGGCCGCCACGCCCTCGGAGGCGAAGCGACGCCGATCCCAGATCTCGACGGTGGCCACGCGATCCGCCTCGGGCGCCGACATGCCGGGCGCCCACATCGCGGTGGACGCCTGATCGGGCGATGCCACGCGTGACGCAAGTTCCTGCGCCACTTCCTCCACCATGCCGCGCACGGCCTCCACGGCGCCGCTCGCGCCCAAGCCCAGACCACGATCAGGCACCGGCCATCGCTCAAGCCGCTCGTCCACGCGCGCAAGCCTGCGTTCAAGCGCCAGTGCGGGACGCACGCTTGCAAGCAGGTGCACGATCTTTCGGGCCAGAATGCTGGGGCGCGTGCCGTCGTTGATTTCCAGTCGCGGCGCATCCTCGCCATCGGAGGGCAGTTGATCCCACCACAGACTGGCCACGCGCTCGCCGGAGCGCCGCCCGGTCTCGGA
This sequence comes from uncultured bacterium, assembly GCA_903867275.1. Taxonomy (GTDB): domain Bacteria; phylum Planctomycetota; class Phycisphaerae; order Phycisphaerales; family SM1A02; genus SYAC01. Next base: position 1,458 of record CAIPQY010000538.1, read on the forward strand.
CACCGCCAGCAACGAGGCCGACACGCTGCCTGGACGCGGCTCGAGCACCACCACGTTCGCGCATCGCGACATCAGGCGCAGCACCGACGCCTCGTCGATGGGCGCCACCAGACCGATCGAGAGCATCGGCACGCGACCGGCCAGACCAAGTTCCTCGAGCAGGTGGCGCGCAGCCAGCGCGCATGGCCCCACCGCCGCGATGCCCCAGGGCTCGGTCTCGCCAGGCGATGGAAGGCTGGCCAGCCGATTCAATTCAAGGCGCCGACCGACGGAGAGTGCATCCTCGCCCTCGGTGGGCAGCGCGGGCCGGCGCGCGCGACGCATCTCCAGCGCCAGATCCACGCGCTCAAGCACGCGATTGGGTTCCATGGCCAGCGTGTCGATGGCGCGCAACAGACTCACGTGCACGGCAACGGCCACCATCACGCCGGCGGACTGCGCCATGCGGAACGCGTCCTGCACCGCATTGCGAAGACCGTGCAGGTCACTCGGCGTCAGGCACGGCACGCCCAGTTGCTGCGCCGCACGGATGGGACACGCGCCCGGCGAGAGGTACGGGTTGTCCTCCAGCAGCAGCACCGCCGAGCCCGTGCCGCGCGAGGCACCCGCACCGTCGCGCCACGCGGCGGCCACCGCGATCTCGAGCTGATCATTCGGCACGCACACCACGCATCGCCTTCCCATGGCGGCCGTGCGCACCGCAAGCGACACGCCGCGCGCCGCGTCCACCACCGGCACCAGACGCAGGCCATGACGCTCCAGCGCCTCGGCGCTCCGTTCATCCGACAGCGCGCGAAACAGGCCCTCCATGGGAGGTCGCCGCGGCGCCATCACCTCAGCCACCGGCAGTTCGCATTCGAGCAAGCCCTTCAGAATGGCTTCGAAGGCCGTGCACATGGCGTGGCCTTCGCCGCGGGCCAGCGGCGGGCGCCACGGACTGCCATCAAGCGGTTCGGCGGCGTTCACGCGTGCGAGGCTACCGCAGGAAGCGGCAGCGCCCCATCGAGCAGACGCGTGACCAGGTCGGCGAAACCATCCTCGGCGTGATGCGGCGCCACGTGGTCGGCGAGCGCCAGCAGACGCGCGTCGGCGTTGGCCATGGCCACGCCGAAGGCCGCCTCGCGCACCATCTGCAGATCGTTCAATCCATCCCCGACCGCCACCACGCGCGCATGATCGATGCCGTGTGTCTCGCGCACCCGCTGCAGCATGGTCCACTTGTCGCTCTCGAGCGCGTAGATCTCCAGCAGATGCGTCACGCTTCCAACGGCCTGCTCCGCCGTGACGGCACTCCAGCTCTGCATGCTGGCGCGATGACCGAAGCGCTCGCGAAGCTGCGCGCACACCGGCTGCAGACGATCCGCGCGCTCGATGGCGCCCACGCGCAGCACATGGTCATGGCCGTGCGCCAGCGAGTCGGCGATCGAATCCACGCGACGCATGGGCACCGCGTGCTGCTCGAGCCACCACACCGTGGCGGGATCCAGGTTGCCGGTGCCGATCATGCAGTAGTCGTGATCGCACACATGGTGGTCGCGCAGCAGGTGCGCCACCAGGCCCTCGGCCAGCAGCGCTTCGGCGAGTTCGTGCACCAGTCCCTCGTCGAGCACGATGCGATCCATCGTGGCACCCGTGCGCGCATCGCTCAGCACGCTGCCACCGGCCGTCACCGCCACGCCATCGTGGTCGATCGCCTCCAGGGTGCGTCGCGCCTCGCGCCAGCTGCGTCCGGTGGCCGGAACCAGCAACCACCCCGCCGCGCGCAGCCGCTCCACGGCACGACGATTGGCGTCGCTCACGCGTCCGCGCCCGTCCAGCAGGGTTCCA
>CAIPQY010000539.1 GCA_903867275.1 uncultured bacterium
GAGCGCGGTCGACTGGGACAAGGGCCTGGTGATCCATGCGGGCAACCTTGGCTGGAAGCGCGTGCCGCTGCGCGACATCCTTGCGAAGAAGCTGGATCGCCCGGTGGTGGTGGACAACGACGTGAACGTGGCCGCCTTCGGCGAAAGTCGCGTGGGCGCCGGCAAGGGTCGTGGCGACCTGATGGCCGTGTGGGTTGGCACCGGCATCGGCGGCGGTTTCGTGCTCAACGGCAAGTTGTGGCGCGGCCCGCTGCACACGGCGGGCGAGATCGGCCACGTGATCATGTTCCCCGGCGCAGGTCCGGGCCATCGCAAGCTGGAGGAGCACTGCAGCCGCACCGCGATGGTGCGCAGCATGCTGATGCTCATCGGCCACTATCCAGAGAGCATGCTTCGCGAGTTCCTGAAGCCGGGCGATGACGGCGCGGAGCCAACCATCGGCAGCGGCGTGATCGCGGAGTGCCTGCAGAAGGGCGATCCGCTGGTCACCTCGGTGGTGAACGCTTCGGCCGATCTGCTGGGCCTTGCCATCGCCAACTTCCTCACCGTGCTCAGCGTGCCCACCGTGGTGCTGGGCGGCGGCGTCACCGAGGCGCTCGGCAAGCCCTGGTTGCACCGCATTCAGGAGGCCGTGGAGCAGCACGTGTTCCCGAGCAGCCTGCGCAAGTGCGAGGTGCACCTGAGCGAACTCGGCGACGACGCCGGCCTGCTGGGTGCGGCCATGCTGGCCCGCGAAACTGCGTCCGCGTAACAGGGACGGGGGTCAGTATCGGACGCGCGCGCGACCGCGCGCAGGTTCGCTTACGCCATGCGGAACGGCGGCGCGTCGGTGCGACTCACCACCAGTGACACGCCAGGCATGTGCGGCTTCAGGCTCGCCGCAAGCATCGGCAGGTAGCCGCGCTCGGTCTGCGAGTGCCCACCCAGCAGCAGATCGCAGCCGCGCGCCTTCGCCGCCAGTTGATCGTGATGGCGCGCCTCGCCGGTGACGAACAGCGTGCATCCCTGGTCGGCGGCCTTCGCCATCATGCTGAAGCCTGCGCCAGGCACCACGCCGATGCGTTGGTGCCGCTTCGCGCGCTTGGACTCCACCAGTTGCATCGATCCGGCCGGCAGCCGAAGTCCCTTGCGCAGACGCTGCGCCACTTCGGTTGTGCTCAGCGCCTTGTCCAGCTGCACGATGCGGCCGTGTCCCTGATGCGGGTCGCGCATCGGCTCAAGGCGATGCACCTCGATGGGCGCCTCCTCATAGGGATGCGCCTCGAGGATGGCTCGAACCACGGCCGAGCGTTGCCGCTCGCCGCACACCATGCCGAGCTGCACCTCCGGCACGCGCACGCGCCGTCCCGCCTTGCCAACGGTTGGCTTCGAACCCACGCCACCCTTGAAGGTGCCTTCACCACGCACCTCGAAACTGCACTCGGTGTACGCACCGATCTGACCCGCGCCTGCGGCCGCCATGGCTTCGCGAACCGCCTGCGCCGCGTACTCCGGCACGAACGTGACCACCTTCAGTCGCTCGTTTGCGCGGTTGTCCAACGCGGGTTCGATGGGCCAGCGCTCGCCCGCGCCCAGCATGTCGGCCAGCCAGTCGGTCACGCCGCCGCGCACCGCATCCAGCGCCGTGTGCGGGCTCAGCAGCGCCACGCCGCGCTCGATGCAGCGCAGCAGCAGGTCGCCGCGCGGATCCCAGGTGGTGATGCGCGCGATCGGCTCGAAGACGGGAGGGTGATACGCCACCACCGCCTGGCACTTCAGCTTCAGCGCCTCGGCCAGCGTCTCCTGCGTGAGGTCGATGCACAGAAGCGCGCGCTTCAGCGGCCTCGCGGCATCGCCCACAAGCAGCCCCACCTTGTCCCAGTCGGCTGCAAGGCGCGAGGGTGCGACAGCTTCGAGCGCGAGGGCAAGTTCACCGATCATGCAGGCAGGCTACCGCCGGACGCGTTGCGTCAGTCGCGGTTGTTGCCGCCACCGAACATCATCGCGATGCGGAACACGATCTTCATGCTCTCGAGGTAGATCCAGATCAGGCTCACCAGCAGGCCGTAGGCCAGATACCACTCGGAACTCTCGGGTGCGCCCGCCGCCACCGCCTGATCCACCTGCTGGATGTCGGCCACCAGCGTCAGCGACGCCACGATCAGGATCACCGCGTTGATGGCCAGGCCGATCATCGCGCCCGAGCTGTTGCCGGTCTGCGTGGGCAGCGAGATGAACGCCGTCTGCACGCCGAACAGGCTCAGCACGAACGAGATCAGGTACGTGGCCGCGATGCCCAGCACCGCGCACCACAGGATGAAGGCGCCGCGCTGCGTGAAGCGGATCGCGCCGCTGCGGTACAGCAGCAGGCAGGCGATCGAAACGCCGGTGGTCACCACGAAGGCCTGCATGGCC
>CAIPQY010000540.1 GCA_903867275.1 uncultured bacterium
ATCCACCACGGCGCATGTTCCGTGCTGCAGCGGCCCAGCGCGATGTTGAAGGCATCGATGTACTCCTTCCACAGCGCGCGTTCCTTCAGGTCGGCCTCCGAGAACTTCCAGTTCTTCTCGGGATCCTCCAGGCGCTCCTGCAAACGCTTCTTCTGCTCATCCTGGCTGATCCACAGGAAGAACTTCACCACATGCGTGCCTTCATCGGTGAGCATGCGCTCGAAGCCGTTGATGGTGTCGTAGCGTCGCTCCAGACGCTTGCCGTGCACCAGCTCGTGCACGCGCACCACCAGCACATCCTCGTAGTGGCTGCGGTTGAACACGCCCACCTCGCCGCGGCGCGGACAGGCCTTGTGCACGCGCCACAGGTAGTCGTGCTCCACCTCCTCGCCGGCCGGCTTCTTGAAGGGTGTCACCACGCAGCCCTGTGGATTGAAGCCGGTCATCACCTTGCGGATCACGCCGTCCTTGCCCGCGGTGTCGATGCCTTGCAGCACCACCAGCAGGGCGCGCTTGTCCTCCGCGTACAGCTGCTGCTGCAGATGCTCGAGCGCCTGCAGATCCTCGGCGGTCTGTGCACGCGCCGTCTCCTTGTCCAGCCCGCCGCAGAATTCCGGATCGATCGACTCCAGATCGACTTCGCTGCCGGGCTTCACGCAGAGATGCTTGATCTCCTTCATCGAACCCCCTTGTTTCAGAAGTCGCAGTTTCGCGGCGTGCGCGGGAACGGAATGCAGTCACGCACATTCGACAGTCCGGTGGCGTAGCTGATGGTGCGCTCGAAGCCCAGACCGAATCCGGCGTGCGGCACCGAGCCGTAGCGGCGCAGGTCGCGGTACCACCAGTAGGCGGCGGGATCCAGTCCCATGCCCTTGATGCGCGCATCGAGCACATCCAGACGCTCTTCGCGCTGGCTGCCGCCGATGATCTCGCCGATGCCCGGTGCCAGCACGTCCATCGCGGCCACGGTCCTGCCGTCCTCGTTCATGCGCATGTAGAAGGCCTTGATGTCCTTCGGATAGTTCATCACCACCACGGGGCGGCCCACGATCTCCTCGGTGAGGCAGCGCTCGTGTTCGCTCTGCATGTCGATGCCCCACGACACCGGGAAGTCGAACTTGCGGCCCTTGGCGCTGACCGCCTCCAGCTGCTTGATCGCGTCGGTGTAGTCCATGCGCTCGAAGCTGGCGCCCACGAACTTCTCCAGACGCTCCACGCAGGTCTTGTCCACGCGCTCCGCCATGAAGGCCATGTCATCCGCTCGCTCGTGCAGCAGCGTGGTGAACATGTGCTTCAGCAGGCCTTCGGCAAGGTCTGCGTCGGCGGCCAGATCGGCGAACGCGATCTCGGGCTCGATCATCCAGAACTCGGCCAGATGGCGGCTGGTGTTGCTGTTCTCCGCGCGGAAGGTCGGCCCGAAGGTGTACACCTTGCTCAGCGCCAGGCACCAGCATTCCACATCCAGCTGGCCGCTCACCGTCAGGTGCGCCTGCTTGCCGAAGAAGTCCTTGTCGAAGTCCACCTTGCCTTCGGGCGTGCGTGGCGGGTTCATGGCATCCAGCGTGCTCACACGGAACATCTGTCCGGCGCCCTCGCAGTCGCTCGCCGTGATGATGGGCGTGTGCACCCACTGGAACTCGCGCTGATGGAAGAACTGATGCACCGCCATCGCCAGGGTGTGTCGGATGCGGCCAAGCGCACCGAAGG
>CAIPQY010000541.1 GCA_903867275.1 uncultured bacterium
CTCCGGGAACTCTCCCGCGCCAATCCGACCAATCGCGATGTGATGAACGCGTGGCTTGACATCGAGAGCGAGGTGGGCGATCGCACCGGTGCGGTGTCGATGCGCCGCCGACTGTACAAGGAGATGCCGGGCTTCAAGGAGAACTCGATCGCGCTCGCGCGCGTGCTCCTGAATTCACCAGCCGACCTGGAATTGATGATCGACGCCGAGGGCAAGCGCAAGTTCTCCAGCGATCAGCTGCAGGCCATGACGCCGCTGAAGCGACAGCAGGAACTGCAGGCCGCGGCGCAGGGCAACCTGAACCTCGGCCTCGAAGTTGTGGAACTGCTGCAGAGCGCGGATCCATCGGATGCCTCGCTCGCGCTGATGAAGGCGCGTGCCAGGGCGCGTTTCGGCAAGGACAAGGACGGTGAGGACTCGCTGCGCGCGGACATCGCGAAGGCGGGCCCCGCCAACAGCAAGCTGCTCTGGGTGTCGCTGGGCGCGCTCCAGGCCGAGAGCGGGCGTCCCGAACTCGCCGTCGAATCGTTCAAGGAGGCTCGCAAGCTGCAGGATCCGACGCTGCGCGACGTGGACATCCAGATCGCCGATTTCTGGTTCTCGCGTCAGCAGTGGGGTCGGGCGCGCGAGGCGCTGGAGCCGATCGTGAGCGTGGTGACCGGCGAGCGTCAGGCAGGCCTGGCGCTGCGACTTGCGGAGATCTGTCAGAACCTTCGCGACTACGACGCCGCGGAGAAGTACGCCGACATGGCGGAGAAGCTGCTCGCCAAGACCAACCCGACCATCGAGATGCTGCGGGCCGTGTCGCTTGTCGGTCGTGGCGAGAATGCGCTCAGCGCGGGCGACGCGGTGAAGGCCACGGAGGCATTCAACAAGGCGATCCAGACGTTCCAGAGGGCCACGGAACTTGCGCCGAACAACTACATCGCATGGACCGGTCTGGCGGATGCCCAGCGTGGCATGTATCTGCGCACGCGCGAGGCGGCGATGCTCGCCGGTGCGGAGGTGTCGGCGGACAAGGCGCTTGCGTTGCTGTCCACCTACATGCCGGCGCTGCGCGTGAAGAAGGATCTGCTGCTGGATCGGAACGACCTGAACGGGGCGGTGGCCCTGATGGATGGATATCTGCGGTCGAGTCCCCAGTCCGACGAGGCGCGTCGGCTCCTGATCGGTCTGCTGGTGCGCAGCGGGAATCCGGTTCGTGCCATCACGGTCGCGGAGGATGGCGCCAGGCAGTCGCCACGCAATTCGGAGTGGCCGCTGACCATCGGCAGCATCCAGCAGTTGAACGGCAAGCAGGATGAGGCGATCGCCTCGTTCGATCGAGCGTTCGCCACCGAGCCGGACGAGGGCACGCTGCTCCGGTCGGTCGATGCGCGTCTGCAGAAGACGCCCTCCGACTGGGCCGGCATCGCGAACGTGCTTCGAGCCAACGCGAAACTGGTGGCCGGCTCGCCGCCACTGCAGGGAGCGCTCGCCGCTTCGTTGGTGAACACCAAGCAGCGCGATGCGGGCCTGCAGGCTCTGCGAAACGCCTACGCCAACATCAAGGATGGCGTCGCCAAGCAGACCTACCGCCCCGACATCTGGGAGGTGTGGTACTCGGCGGTGATCCAGTCGTTCCTGAACCAGCCGAAGGATGCCGAGGCGTTCGTGAAGGCGACGATCGGCGGTCAGACGCCCGACTTCTATGCCGCTCGAGGATTGGCGCGCATCTGGCGTGCCGAAGGAAAGCCCGGACTCGACAATGCATTCAAGTACTTCGAGGACGCGGTGGTGCAGGCCAAGGATTCCCCGGATCTGGCGGCTTCGGCGCTGATCGAGGCGGGTGAGGCCGCATATGTCGAGGGTCTGTGCGAACGATCCGTGCCGTTCTTCGAGCGCGCGATCGCGTTGGCGCCCAACAGCGCGCCGTCGCTCAACAACGCCGCATTCGTGACCGCGAAGTGCGGCAACGCGCCGGAGAAGGCGATCGCGTGGGCACAGAAGGCGGTAGAACTGGCGCCGCAGGTCGCCGACCTTCAGGACACGCTCGGCTTCGTCATGATGAAGACCGGCAAGCCGGAAGAGGCCCTCGCGCCGCTTCAGAAGGCCGTCACGATGTCGCCCGCACCCGCATCCCTGCTCCATCTCGCCGAGGCGCTCGCCGCCACCGGACGCAAGGATGAGGCGCGCGCGATGCTTGAGCGCACCCGTTCGATGAAGCTCAACGCGGAACAGACCGCGGAGCGTGAGCAGTTCGAGAAGACCTTGCAGTGAAACAGAGCCAGGAGCGAAACACATGACACGAGCCGCCACGCCAACCGCCGCACGTCCAGCCCAGGCGCCCCAGCGCGCCAGACCCGCAGGCCCCACGGTTGATCCGGTCCGGATCATCCGGCAGAACCTGCTGCGCATCATCCTTGTCACCATCGGGGGTGCCGTGCTGGGCGTGGCGCTGAACTACGCGCTGCTCGTGGTGTATCCCGTCTGGTCGGCCCAGGTGCTTCTCGAGATCAAGAGCCAGCTGGAGGCGGCGAACGAGCTGAACGCCAAGGACATCATCACCGAAGACACGGTCGTGCGACTGGCCCAGACCGAGGTGGCAAGGCTGACACAGAAGGACAATCTCACGGCAGCGATGCAGCGGCCCGAAATCCTCAA
>CAIPQY010000542.1 GCA_903867275.1 uncultured bacterium
GATGGGTTTCACGCCGGCTGCGCGTGCCGCCTCGTAGAACTCCATCGCCGCATGCAGGTTGCCGTGATCCGTCACCGCCACCGCATCCATGCCGAGTGCCTTCACCCGCGCAACCAGCGCGTCGATCTTGTTGCCACCATCGAGCAGGCTGTACTCGCTGTGCAGATGCAGGTGAACGAACGTGGGGTGGGCAACTTCAGGCATGAACGACCGGTCGATCTCCTCGGCGGCTCCGCCGCCCGACCCATGGTAGTGGCCTGCGATTCCCGTTCGAACCCCGCAGGAAACTTGTCCACACGCGAGCGCCGATCAGGCCGACGTCTGGGCCTCCACCGTGTCCAGCCAGGCCTTGCGCAGTCGGCGCGTGGCCTCGCCGGGCGTGCCACCGCCGATCGCGCTGCGTTCCACCCGCACCACCGGCAGCACCCCCCAACTCACGTTGGTCAGGAACGCCTCGTCGGCCCCCAGCACATCGTCGATCGTCAGGCTGGCGCGCTCCAGACGCAGGCCGCATTCGCCCGCAAGCCCGATCACGGTGCGACGCGCGATGCCGGGCATCACCGGACTGCGAAGGCCGCCCTTCGGTTCCTCGTTTCGCGCGATCGGCGTGAGCAGCCGGTCGCCCTTCACCAGAAACACGTTGCTGGTGCAAGCGCAGCACAGCCGGTTGGTCACGTCGAACCACAGCGCCTCGGCCGCACCCGCCTGCGCTGCCGCACGAAGTGCCGCCAAGCGCGGCCAGTACCACAGCGTCTTGTGACCCCCGAAGCGGTCCAGCGGACTCACCCTGTCGTCGGCCACCATCACCCCCACGCCCTGCTCGAACAGGGGCTCGGGGAACGGCGTCGGCGGCGAAGCCACGATCATCAGCGTGGGCTCGATCTCCACCGGCTTGCCATCGCGCGCCTCGCGCAGCATGTTCACCACGCCACCGGTCAGCGTCAGGCGAACGCGCGCATCCGGCCGTGCCCACTTCGCCATCACCTGCTCCACCGCCTGCGCCAGCGGCTCCACTCGCAGCGGATCGGCCAGGCCCAGCTCGGCCGCACTCTCAGCCAACCGATCCAGATGGTCGGCCAGCCTGAACACGCGACCTTGCCTCGCCTGCATGGTCTCGAACAGTCCCACTCCGTGCTGCAGTCCAGCGTCCAGCGCGGACACACGGGCGGCATCACCTTCCACGAACGCGCCATTGATCCAGATCACCATGGCCAAGAAGGTATCGAAGTCGAAAAAGAGACAGGCGCCGCGGAGGGAGATCTGCGGCGCCCGTGCTCAGGAAGGAGGAGAAAGGGGTCCGGCGACGGCCGCGAGGCCGTCAAGTTCGTTCGGCAAGAAGGATCGGGCGACCCGTGTCGTCCACCACCTCGATGCGCGAGTGTGCAAGTCGAGTCGAGTCGATGCGCGCCAGACGCGTGGCCGTCACGCGCGACCCGCCGATCACCTGTCCGAGCGTGACCGTGGTTCCATCGTCCGCGATCGAACGGATGGTGTAGGTGCCGACCTGGGCCAGCCCGAAGCCGACGAGATAGCCATCGCCGTTCTTGGGATCGCAGTACAGGATCGCCGCGCC
>CAIPQY010000543.1 GCA_903867275.1 uncultured bacterium
TCTCCAGCGCCTCTGCCGCTGCGGCGGTGTCTTCGAGCGTGTTCGGAAGCAGGTCCACGGGCACAGCGTAGCGGCAGCACCCGCGATTCCATCGCCGGTCCGGCATCGAATTTCCGTGGCCGGAGGTGCCCGGAACTTCCTACCATGCTCGCCCCATGCACCTGAAGCGCAGCGACCACGAGCACGGCCCGCCAATCGTCCCCGTCACCTTCCTGCTGGAGGATCCGCACGCCCTCACCGGCACCGAGCAGAAGGAATGGCAATTGATGGGTGGCGCGGGCGAGAGCCTGCTCGAACTGGCCATGGATCACGGCATCAACATCGAGCATGCCTGCGGCGGCGTGTGCGCCTGCAGCACCTGTCACGTGTACGTGGAGCGAGGCATGGATCAGCTCACCGAAAGCACCGAGGCCGAAGACGATCGCGTTGAGGAGGCACCGGCCATCCAGCGCAACAGTCGCCTGAGCTGCCAGTGCGAGATCAAGGGCACGGGTCCCATCGTGGTGCGCGTGCCGGCGTGGAATCGCAACGCGATCAAGGAAGTGCCGCACTAGGCGGCGGGTGCGGCATGCCCGAGCAGGAACCCATGCACTGGCTCGACGTGCAGCGCATCGCCGAGGCGCTGTGCGACGCGCATGATGACGTCGACCCGGTGTCGATCGCGTTTCCACGCCTGAAGTCGCTGGTGATGCATTTGCCCGGCTTCGTGGAGCAGCCCGGGCATCCATGCAATGAACGCATTCTGGAGGCGATCCAGCAGGCGTGGATCGACGAGCGGGAGTGATCGCTACAGCAGCGGGCTGAGCAGCCCCGCGGCGCCCTCGAGCAGGCGGATGCCTGGTGGCCGCTGGCGCCAGGCCTGCAGGTCCACGCGGGTGCTCTGCGCGATGTAGCGCGCCTGCAGCTCGCGCAGGGTGTCGGCGAAACCCGCGTCGTACAGGAGCACGCCCATCTCGAAGTTCAACTCGAAGCTGCGCCGATCCAGGTTGGCGCTGGTGATCACGCTCACGAGGTCATCGACCAGCACGGTCTTCGCGTGCAGCAGGCCGCCGGTGAACTCGTGGATCTCCACGCCCGCTTCCAGCAGCAGGTCGTACAGCCCGCGGCTGGCGCGCTGCACCAGCCACGAGTCGTTGCGTCGCGGCACCACCAGCCGCACGCGCACGCCGCGACGCGCCGCCACGGCCAGCGCTGCGTGCATGGGCAGGTCGGGCACGAAGTAGGGGGTGGTCAGCGTGATCTCCTTCCGCGCCACCTGCACGGCCGCCTGCATGAGCAGCGTCATGTGCTCGTTGCGGAAGTTGGGACCCGTGGCCACGGCCTGTGCCGTCACGCCGTCGGTGTGGAAGGGCGGCTCGATGGCCAGTTGCGCGTCCAGATCCTCGTCGCGCTCCATGAACCAGTCTTCCACGAACACGATCTGCAGTTCGCGCACCAGCGGACCCTCGACGCGCAGCATGCAGTCCACCCACGGGGCGTAGCGTGCCTTCGGCGCGAAGCTGGCCTCGGCCACGTTCTGGCTGCCAACCCAGGCCACGCGACCGTCGAGCACGAGCAGCTTGCGATGGTTCCGGATGTCCAGGCGCGCGATCATCATGCGAACCAGCGATGTGGGCAGCGCGCCGCACACCTGCACGCCGGCAGATTCCAGCGTGCGGCGCAGGTCGCTGCGAAGGAACGAGCGGCTGCCCAGATCGTCGACCAGCAACCGAGCCTGCACCCCGCGTGCCACCGCGCGCAGCAGTGCCTCGGCGATCGCGTGGCCCGCGCCATCGAGCAGGTAGATGTACGTCAACAGGTGCACATGTTGCGTGGCCGCGTCGATGTCCTGCACCATTCGCGCGATGTTGTCGGCGCTGTCGCCTGACAGCGCCACGCGATTGCCCGAGAGCACGGGCGAGTGGCTGACGGATCCGGCCATCATGGAGAGCTGCTGCTGCTCGGCGGTCAGGTCATGCTGCATCGCGCGAGCGTCTCGCTGCGTGTGCACCGCCGGCACGTCCACCTCCTGCAGAATCGCCGCGTGGCGCCGCGCCCTGCGCAGGCCGAACTTGCTTTCGCCAACCAGCAGATAGGCCAGCAATCCAAGGCCCGGCACCGCCATCACGGTCACGATCCACGCAAGCGCCACCGCCGGCCGACCCGCCGTGTGGATCAGCACGCGACACGCCACCGCAACCTGCAGCAGGAAGATTCCGAGGACGAAGGCCGGATGCACGGTCAACGGCGCACCCGCGGGGCACTCAATCCAGGATCGCCACGATGATGAAACGACGCTCGCCGCGCGGCAGATCCACGCGGATGTTCTCGTTCAGCCGCGCCTTCATCAGCGCGGTGCCCATCGGGCTCGTGGCCGTGACCTCGATCACGTCGTCCGGGCCACCGTCGGGACTCATCTGGCCGACCAGGCGGAACACCTCTTCGCGACCGTTCGCCACGTCCTTCAGCTTCACGGTGGCACCCAGGAACACCATGTCGGTGGGCACATCCACCTGACCGGCCACCTGGGTGCGGGCCAGCTTGGCCTCCAGCTCGCGGATCTTGGCCTCGTTCATGCCCTGATCCTCGCGCGCCGCGTGGTAGTCGGCGTTCTCCTTCAGGTCACCCTGGGCGCGGGCTTCGGCGATGCGCTGGGCGATCACCGGGCGGAATTGAATGCATTCCGCCAGCTGCGCCTCAAGGCGCTCCTTGTCCGCTTTGGAGATCAGGTCCATGGAAGTGCTTCCCAATCTAGCCGTCAGAAGGGGTGGCGGCAACCGGAAGCCGCGTCACTCGGAGCCAGCCAAGCATCGCGCCCCATGCGGCGATCACCGCCAGGCCAAGGGCCAGCACCCCGATCCATGCCCCGCGCACGGGCTGCGTGCCAGCCTCGGATCCAAGAATCAGGCTGCTCATCACGGGTCCTTGCAGCCATGCAGGAGGCTGCGCCAGTCCCAGGCTCTCCGCGGCGACGCGCAGGGGCAATCCCAGCACGGTGATCAGCACGCAGCACACCATCGCCAGCGTGCGGGTTCGCGCGTGGTTCGTGCGGATCGACACGGCGATGATCGCGCCGACGATCGCCGTCCAGCCGAACACGATCGCATCCATCAGGGCCAGTCGCGCAGGTGGCCATGGCGTGGCGAGTCGAAGCGGCCAGAGCACCACATGAAACAGCGCCAGCAGCACCGCGAGGTCCATGACCACGCGGAACACGGGCCATCGTTCGCGTGGGCCACTCAGTCGCAGCAGCGGCCATCCGGCGCACAGCCCAACGGCCACGCACGCCAGCAGCAATCGAACGCCGGGGGCATAGCTGGCCAGCGACGGATGTACGGGCGGTCGCAATCCGATGCACAGCACCCACGATCCAAAGAACCAGATGGAGGCCAGGATCACCAGCCCGCGGGGCATCGACATGACGGCAGCCTAGCGGTCAGCGAACGGTGGCGTAGTCGCTGAGCAGATCCAGCTGGTCCTCGCAGCCGGCATCGATGCGACCGTAGTGGTCGTTCAGCCAGCCGAGGTATTCCAGCTTCTGTCGCGCCGGCACTTCGGCGGCGCCTTCGCGACCCGGCGCGCGGCCCCACTTCACGGTGCATCCACGGGAAGTCTTCATGCGCAGGCAGCCGTCCTTGGCCGTCTCGCCGAGTTCGATCCAGGCGACCTGGCTGCGCCACGGACGCTCATCGATCAGGCGCGCAAGCGCCATCGCCGAGCCCATGTCCTCGCCCGGCCACGGCGTGCCGTAGGTCATGGGGCGAGCCTGCGTCACGCCTTCGATGCGGATGAAGCCGCGCGGCGCGGTGCCGGGGCGGTAGCAGCGGGGGAGCAGGCGGCCTTGCGTGTCGACCAGATGGTCGTACCCACCTTCGCGAACCACGGCGAAGGGAATGGCCCATGTCGCTTCAACGGTCACTTCATCGTCGCCACTGCGGCGCACCTGCGTCACCTCGTCGAACCAGCCGGTGTTCATCAGCGCATCCTTCGCCGCCGACAGGCCGGTGCGGTCCATGGGCGAGCCACGCATGTGCTCGCCGACCGCGTCAGCCAGCGGTCCCAGTTCACCGTCGTTCATCCACGCCGGACGGTTCTCGAATCGCACGCGAAGCGGCGCATCGGAGCGGCTTGCAAGCGCCTCGGCCCGCAGCACGGGCACGCCCATGCCAAGGGCGAGCGCTGCGCCGATCAGTGTGGCGGCCCACGCGCCGGCCACCAGGGCGGGGCGCATGGCCGTCCAACGTGCGTTGAGGGAGGTGCCGGACTTTGATGCGATGGTACGTCGTCGTGCCATGATCAGGCACTATCGGCGCAGACGATCCGGAAAATGGAATTTCGAGCGAAGTGGTTGTCGCCCGGTGTCCAGATTCAGCGGGCA
>CAIPQY010000544.1 GCA_903867275.1 uncultured bacterium
CCGTGCGGCCCGCTCCTCGGAGCGGGCCGCTCTCTTTTTCCGACCGCGAGGCGTTTCTATACTCGCCGCGCATGCCGAGCGAATTCTGGAACCGCACGATGGCCGATGCCAAGGCGGGCCGCGTGACCGAGGCGCTCGCCGCGGCGCGGCTGCGCCTGAAGATGAAGCAGCGTGATCCGGAAGCCACGCAACTGGTGGGCATGCTGCTGATGCGCGCGGGCGATGTGCAACAGGCGCTCATCTACCTGCAGCGCGCGGCGGAGCTGGAACCCCAGCAGGCCGTGCACCACAACAATCTCGGTACCGCGCTGCTGTCGCGCAAGCGCAACATGGAGGCGCGCGCCGCCTACACGCGCGCCGTCGAACTGTCCCCCAATCTGGCCGGTGCGTGGATGGGCCTGGCCAGCGCGAACCTGGCGCTTGAACGCTCGGACGAAGCGCTGGCGGCAAGCGAGCGCGCCATCGCGCTGGATCCCGACAACCCGCCGATCGTGCGGTGCCACATCGAGGCGCTGACGCGCGCCGGCCGCAGCGCCGAGGCCGCGGCCCTTGCCGACGCGCATGTGCGCGCCATCCCCGCGATTTCGAGTCACGGTCGGTGATGCTGTTCGCGCAGAACTACCTGCTGCGCGACCCGGCGCAGGTCGCCGACGCGCACAGGGCATTCGCGAAGCACCTCCCCGCACCCGAACCTCCGGCCGCCACCGCCATCGACGGGCGCCCCCTGCGCATCGGCATCCTGTCGAGCGACCTGCGTGGTCACTCGGTGGGATTCTTCGCCGAAGCGCTGCTGGCCGAGGCTCCCGCCGGCACCGAACTGGTGGCTTTCTGCAACGCCACACCGGCATGGGCTGACGATGTCACGCGTCGACTGCAGGCACGCATGAAGACATGGCACCAGGTCGAGATCCTGGACGATCTCGCGCTGGAGCAGCTGATCCGCCGAGAACGCTTGGATGTGCTGCTGGAATTCAACGGCCACTCGCTTGGCAACCGCCTGCCCGCACTTGCGCGCAAGCCCGCTCCCGTGATCGTGACCATGATCGGCTATGCGAACACCACCGGGTTGCCCGCCATCGACTGGCGCGTGGTGGATGCGATCACCGACCCGCCGGGCAGCGAACACCTGTGCACGGAGCGGCTGCTGCGCCTCGACCCATGCTTCCTGTGCTACACGCCGCCGCGCGATGCCGTGGAACCGGCCATGCCCGAGGTGGACGCGCCGATCACCTTCGGCTCCTTCAATCTGGCGCTGAAGATCAGCGACGAGGCCATCGCGCTGTGGGCGCGCGTGATGGCGCAGGTGCCCGATTCGCGGCTGCTGGTGAAGTCGACCGGACTGGCCGACGCGGCGCCACGCTCGGCACTGCTTTCCCGCTTCGCCGCGCACGGCGTGGATGCCTCGCGCATCGAGTTGCTGGGCCAGACGCCGACCCGCGCCGACCATCTTCGCGCATATTCACGCGTGCACGTGGCGCTGGACACCTTCCCGTACAACGGCACCACCACCACATGTGAAGCACTGTGGATGGGCGTGCCGGTGATCGCCACGGTCGGCAACCGCCATGCCGCGCGCGTGTCCGCGAGCCTGTTGCACGCTGCAGGACTTGACGCATGGGTGGCCAAGGATGCGGACGACTTCGTGCGCATCGCGGTGCAGCTGGCCACCGACCGCGCCGCACTGTCGCAGTGGCGCGCAAGCCTGCGCGATCGACTTCGCGCGTCACCGCTGCTCGATGCCAAGGCGTACGCGCAGCAACTGCACGCCGCGCTGCGTGCGTGCTGCACGGGCGCGCGCTGAAGCGAGCCGGCCACGCGCGGCTTCTATACTCGCCGCGACCATGCCGAGCGACTTCTGGATCCGCACCATGCAGGACGCCGATGGCGACCGCCTGAAGCAGGCGCTGGATTCGGCGCGCGTGCGGCAGCGACTGCATCCGAAGGATGTGGAGGCCACCGTGCTGCTGGGCGTTCTGCTGCGGCGCATGGGCGACAACGCGCAATCCGCGCATCAACTCCGACGCGCCACCGAACTGCAGCCCGGAAATCCCCTGCTGCTGCGCAGCCTCGCCGAGAGCCTGATGCTGGCCGGCGAGCGCGCAGGCGCCATTGCCGCATGGCGTCAGGCCTGCGCGCTGGATCCGCGCTCCGGCGACGCGTGGCTGGAACTCACCACCGCGCTCCTGATCACCGCCGATGTGGATGGCGCAGCGCAGGCGGCCGAGGAGGGCCTGCGCCACTTTCCGGACTGGCCGCCGCTGTGCAGCAACCACGCCGTGGCGCTGGCGCGTGCGGGACACATCGACCAGGCCATCGCGTCGATGCGGCGATGCCTGCAGTCGCACCCCGATGCGGCCGACCTGCGCTCGAACATGCTGCTCATGCTGCACTACGCCGAGGTGGAGGCCTCCACCATCCTGCGCGAGCACCAGATGTTCGGTGCATCGATGCCGGCCCCGCAACCTCCGCCGGCGCGGGCCGGCGGCGAGGCGCTGCGCGTGGGCGTGCTGTCGAGCGACCTGCGCGGACACGCCGTGGGCTCGTTCGTGGGACCGCTGTTCAGCCACGCACCCACGGGCACGCAGGTGATCGCCTTCTCCAACCAGGCACATGGCCATGCGGATCCCGTGCG
Source organism: uncultured bacterium (assembly GCA_903867275.1). Classification (GTDB taxonomy): domain Bacteria; phylum Planctomycetota; class Phycisphaerae; order Phycisphaerales; family SM1A02; genus SYAC01. Next base: position 2,633 of record CAIPQY010000544.1, read on the forward strand.
TCTGCGCCTGCAGAAATGCGCGCACGCGTGGCACGATGTGCACATGCTCGATGACGCGGCGCTTGATGCCCTCATCCGCCGGGAGCGCATCGACGTGCTGCTGGAACTGAACGGTCACACCGCGGACAACCGACTGCCTGCCCTCGCGCGCAAGCCCGCGCCGACCATCGTCACCGCCATCGGCTACCCCGACACCACCGGCCTGCCTGCCGTGGACGCGCGCATCGTGGATTCGATCACCGACCCGCCCGGAAGCGAGCGGTGGTGCACCGAACGGCTGCTCCGCATCGACCCGTGCTTCCTGTGCTACACACCGCTCGCGGATGCGCCGGCGCCGGCGATGCCCGCCGACGACGCGCCCTTCACCTTCGGCAGCTTCAACAATGCGGCCAAGATCGGACCGAGCACCGCGGCGCTGTGGGCGCGCGTGCTGCGGGCGGTTCCGGGTTCGCGACTGCTGCTGAAGTCGACCGGCCTGACGGATCCCGCCACGCAGGCGATGCTGCGACGGTGCTTCACCGATGCCGGACTGCCGCTCGATCGGGTGGAGATGGTGGGCTACACGCACGACCAGTTGTCGCATCTCGCGCTGTACGACCGCGTGCATGTGGCCCTGGACACCACCCCCTACAACGGCACCACCACCACCTGCGAGGCGCTGGGGATGGGCGGGCCCGTGATCACCGCCCGGGGCGATCGCCCCAGCGCGCGCGTGTCGGCCAGC
>CAIPQY010000545.1 GCA_903867275.1 uncultured bacterium
CCAAGCAGCAGGACCAGAAGGATTCTCAACAGAAGGATCCGCAGGACCAAGCAGGCCAGGACCAGCAGAAAAAGGATCAGCCGAAGCCGAACCAAGCCGATCAGCAGCAGCAGGATTCCAAGCAGCAGCAGCAACAACAGCAACAGAACAAGGATCAGCAGAAGCCCGATCAGACCCAGCAGAACAAGCCGGAACCCAAGCAGGCGAAGCCCGAGGATCAGAACAAGGATCAGTCACCCCAACAGGCACAGCCGCAACAGGCAGAACCCGGTCAGGCGCAGGGCGCAGAAATGAAGCAAGGCAAGATGGATCGCACCCAGGCCGACCAGCTCCTGCAGATGGTTCGTGACAAGGAGAAGGAGCGCAACGCCGAAAAGAAGGCGCAACAGGCCAAGATCCGTCCAACACCGGTGGATCGCGACTGGTAATAGTGGATGCGCCATATGTTCCGACTCACGCACATCCTTCCGATCGCCGCCCTGGTGGCCACCGCCTCGGCGCAGACCGTGGACTTCCGCCTTCCAGAACGCGAAGGCTGGGTGGGCACGCCGCTGGTGCTGGAGGTCGAAGCGAACAATGTGCCCGATGCCGACGCCCCCACGGTGTCGGCCAGCCCCGACTTCGATGCGCGCGTGGATCCCACGCCGCGCCGCATGGAATGGCACCAGAGCATCAATGGCCGCTCCACAAGCCGCAGCTCGCTGACATGGCGCGTGGAACTCACGCCCAAGCATGAAGGCACGCTGCAGACGCCGGTCGTGCAGCTCACCTCCAACGGACGCACCTGGCGCAGCAACAGCGACACCGTGAAGGTGTCCAGCTCGCAGAGTGGCGAGACGCTGAAACTGGAGCTGCGCTCGCAGCCGGCCAACCCGTGGGTGGGCCAGAGCATCGAGCTCACGCTGCGCATCATGGTGCGCCCATTCAGCAGCCCACAGCACGGGGTGACGCTGGACGAGGCGCAGATGTGGCGCCTCATGGATGATCGCGGTTGCTCATGGGGCGTGCTGGAACCGCGCATCCGGGAGTTGTCGCAGTCGAACCGCCGCCCAGTGGGTCAGGAAGAGGTGATCGACGGCAAGACGTGGCTCGTGTACGAGATCACCGCGCCGTTCACGCCCACCACGCCAGGCCCGATCGACCTCGGTGATCTGCGCATCAGCTGGCGCTACCCCACCGGCGTGTCGGTGGGCCGCGACTTCTTCGGATCCCCGGAACTCACGCTCAGCGGCGTGCGCCCCGTGACGGCGGCAACGCCCTCCACTGCCGTGATCGCCCGCGCACTGCCCGAGACCGGTCGCCCCGCGTCATTCCGCGGCGCGGTCGGCAACTTCGAGGTGCGCGCCAGCGCCAAGCCGACCGAAGTGGCGATGGGCGACCCGATCACGCTCAGCGTGTCGGTGGTGGATCTCAGTCGCGGTGGCAACGAGCTGAAGACGCTGCAACCCCCCACCATCGATCAGGCCTCGCTCGGCGGCGGTTTCCGCGTGCCGAGCGATCCGCTGGCCGGCACGGTGGATGGCAGCGTGAAGACCTTCACGCAGACCGTCCGCCCCACCAGCATCGATGTGAAGCAGATCCCGCCGATCGAGTTCACCTACTTCGATCCGCAGCGCGGACAGTACGCCGTGGCACGCACGCAGCCGATCGACATCCGCGTGAGTCCCGCCGAGCGCCTGGGTGGCGACCGCATCGAGCGCAGCGCCACAGCCGCGACCAAGCCTGCCGCCACCACCCTCACCGAAGTCGAGGGCGGACTGCTCGCGAACGCCGCACCCACCAGCGACCTGCTGCAGGATCAGCGGCTGCGCGTCGGCGCGGGCGCCGTGTCGCTGCTGCTGGTGCCGCCTGCCCTCGCGCTGCTGGCGCTTGTCGTCCGCCGCCGCCGCGACGCATTGCTGATGGATGGCGGCCGTACGCGCGCCCTCGGAGCGCTGCGAAACGCGCGCGAAGCCGTCGCGCACGCCTCCGATGCCGCGGCCGTTGCCACAGCCATGTGCAACTACGTCGCCGATCGAACCAGCCACGCGGCGGGCACCATCACCCGCGGCCAGGCCGTGCAGTTGGCCGTGCAGGCAGGTGCCGATGACCAGCTGCGTCAGACGCTGGACGGGCTCCTGTCATCCGGTGAACGCGCCGCCTTCGCGCCAGATCGTGGCGGCGACGCGACCAATGCACGGCGCGATGCCGAAGCCTTGCTGCACAAGCTTGATCGACTGTCGTGGAAGCGCCGGAAGGCCGATGTGCTCGAGGAGGTCGCGTCGTGAAGCATTGCCTCGCCATCCTTCTCGCCTGCATGGCGCTTGTCACGCCGCGCGCTTCGGCGGCCGACGATGCCGGCACACTTGCCGATGCACAGGCCAGTTACGACCGTGGCGTGGAACTGCAGCGCACCAACGCCACCGCAGCGAACGCCGAGTTCGAGAAGGCCGCAAAGGGCTTCGGTGAGCTGGTGGATCAAGGCGCCGTGAACGGACCCCTGCTCTACAACCTGGGCAACGCACAGATGCAGCTTGGCCAAACCGGCGCGGCCATCGGCAACTACCTGAAGGCGCAGCGCCTGATGCCTGGCGACAGTCGTCTCCAAGCCAACCTGGCCCATGCCCGCTCCCTGGTGAAGGATCGCTTCGATCGCGGCAATGGACTGCTGCTCGAGGATGTGGCTGGATGGTGGCATTTGCTGCCACAGAAGAGTCGCTTCACGCTTGCCATCTGCATGTGGCTGACTGCCTGGGGCATCGTGATCGTGCGATTGCTGGCCCCGTCGCTGCTTGCAGGGCGAATGCAGCGCGTGGCCGTGCCCGCCGCGTGGATGCTCGGCATTCTGGGCGCCATCTTCACGGCCACCGTGGGCGTGGACATCGCCGCGCCGGCGTGGCGTCCACAGGGCGTCACCGTGGCCGATGGCGTGGTGGTGCGCAAGGGCAACGGCGACGGCTTCGAGCCCGCCTTCACGCAGCCTCTCTCCCAGGGCGTGGAATTCCGCGTGCTGGAAGAGCGGCCCGGCTGGATCCAGATCCGCCTGCCGGACGGCAAGAGCGGCTGGATCAAGGCCTTGCAGGCCAGCACGGCCTGAGACACCGCGCGCCGGATGTGTCCAAAGTGTGTCCCCGCGGGGCTGACATCATGTCGGCCCCGAGCCCTTCCGGAGTGCTCCACAACCCGCGGCCGCACCGACCCCACGCGCCCATAGACTCGCGTGCACGGAGGTTGTCGCATGAGCACAAGCAAGCGCAAGCGCGGGGTTCGATCAACGCAGAAGGCCGTGGCCGACCGCCACATGGAGATCCGCCTCGCAGCCGAGCAAGGTCAGGGCGATCTGGTCAACTGGATCTGCGATCGCTTCGGCTTCGGCCTGCGCACCGCGCGCCGGGACCTGAAGGCCATCCAGAAAAACGACCCCACCTGGTGGAAGAAGAACATCGTGTCCATGCGCGGACTGGTGAACGGCCGCAGCGCTCCCGATGGCCACATGCCCGAGCGCCCCGAACTGCAGGAAGCGATCGCGGGCGTGGTGGTGCTCGAGAAACTCACGGGCGGCATGCTCAGCATCGCCCGCCGCGACGCCTCGCGCGCAGCCAAGCAGACCGAGCGCCTGCTGAATCCGGCCGACGAAGCCAACGTGCGCCAGCTGCGCCGCTTCATCCAGCTGCGCCACCAGCCCACGCGCATCACCGAACAGCAGACCGAAGCCTTCGCCCGCATCGTGGAGGCGCACCTGAAGGGCCAGGCGGTCAGCATCTCGTATTCGACGATCGACGAAGTGGCGCGTCCCGACGCGGCACCAGGCAAGGCGCGCAAGGCGGCTCCAGCGCGGCTGGTTGGCCCCGTGTGCCTGTTCCACGCCAAGCGCAGCTGGTACCTGCTCGGCAAGGTGCTTGACGGCAAGAGCAAGGGCGAACTGCGGCAGTTCAAGCTGGCACGCATCGAGCGCACCGCCACGAGCACCACCGCCTTCAAGGCCCCGACCGACTTCGAGCTGGATACGCATCTGCGCGGCGCCTGGGAGCTGTTCAGCAAGGACGCCAATCGCGACCAGCAGCTGAAGGTGGTCGTGGAATTCGACAAGCTGTTCAGCAAGAACATCGTGGAAACGATGTGGCACAGCACGCAGACCACGGAAGCGCTGCCTGACGGAGGCGTGCGCTTCACGGCCACCGTGAACGGCTACGACGAGATCCTGTGGTGGATCCTGCAGATGGGTTCGCACGCGCGGGTGATCTCGCCGCCCGAACTGCAGGCGCTGGTGGCGCGCGAACTGGAAGCCACGCGCCGGCTGTACGCCTGACCGACCACCTCATGCAGCCTGCACCGCACGCACAGGTCAACATCCGCGAGGCGCTCGAGCATGATCTCGAGGCGATTCGCGAGATCTACAACGCGTCCATCCCTTCGGGCATGGCCACCGCCGACCTCACGCCGCAGACCCTGGAGGCGCGTCAGGCGTGGTGGCGGGATCGCGATCTGCGACGCCGCCCCGTGCTGGTGGCGACCGACGATGCCGGAACCGTGATCGCGTGGGGCAGCTTCTCCGACTTCAAGCCGCGCGCGGCTTACGCGCCCTGCGCCGAGATCAGCGTGTACGTGGCACCTGCCGCCGCAGGTCGCGGCGTTGGCCAGCGCATGCTGGATGCGCTGCTGGCGATCGCGCCCGGGTCCGGCATCGATCGCATCCTGGCCATCTGCTTCGCGCACAACGAACCAAGCCTGCGACTGTTCCGATCCCGTGGGTTCGAGCCGTGGGGCAGCCTGCCGGAAGCGTGCGACATGCGCGGCACCCGGCGCAGCGTGACGATCCTTGGGCTGGCGATGGGTGCTTGAGCGACGTTTCCGCCCGCGCTGCTGCTACCTTACATGTCGGTTCCCGCCAATGAAGTCGCTCCCTCGCGCCATCTCCATGCTCCGTTCCGTGCCATGGCGTTTCACCGCCGTGATCTTCGTGAGCGGCGCTGCGTGCATGGCCCTCGCGCTCGGATTGGCGCTGCTGTACGCCTGGCACACGCCGCCAGGGCGCATGCCCGATCGCGAACCGGAGGACAACGCCGAATTGCTGCTGGAACGCGCGCAACACTTCCAGGAGGCGCTGCAGCAGAGTCTGGCGGATCGAGAGCGGCTGGTCGAATCCGTGCACGCCATTCAGGCGCGCAACCCCGACTACACCGTCGACTTCCTGATCCTGTCTGGCGGCGGCGACATGGGCGCGTTCGCCTCGGGGTTCCTGCGCGGCTGGTCGAAGGCGCCGCCCGGACCGCTTGCGCGACCCGTCTTCGAGGGCGTTTCGGGCGTGAGCACCGGTGGCTTCATCGCGCCGGCCGCATTTCTCGGCACCACGAACGATGACGAAGCGATCGACGCGGTGTTCCGAAGTCCCAAGCCCGACTGGGTGATGCCGCGCGGCATGCTGTTCTTCCACCCGGACAACGCGAGTCTGGCCCACATTCCCGGGCTTGAGCGGGAGATCCATGCCTACATCGATCTGCCGTTCGCGCAGCGGATCGTCGATGCGGGTGCCTCGGGGCGCCAACTGCTGATTCAGGCCACCGACGCCGACGAAGCCGCATCGCACAGGTTCGACTGCGTGGCGATCGCCCGCAAGGCGGTGCAGACGGGAGATATCGAGCCACTCAGGCACGTGCTGCTCGCCACAAGCGCCGTGCCTGGCGTGTTTGCCCCACAGTTGATCGAGGACGACCTGCTCGTCGACGGCGTGCTCACCGGCAACATCTTCTACGGCTTCTACGACGGCGTGCTGGGCAAGGGCGAGACCTTCGGCGCCATGTGGAAGAAGCGCTATCCCGACGCGCCGATTCCGAAGATCCGCTACTGGGTGATCATGAACGAGTACCTGAAGGCCCCGACGATGATCGTGCAGCCCAAGTGGCTGTCCATCGCGATGCGCAGCCTGAAGATCGCCACGCGCTCGTTCACCGAACTCACGCTTCGGCACCTGTTCCTGTTCGCCGAGGTGAACCGACTGCGCGGCGACGGCGAGTGCGAGGTGCGATGGGTCGCGGTGCCGCCAACCTGGATGCCACCCGATCCGGATGCCGCACACTTCAACGCTGACACCATGCGATCACTCTCGGATCTCGGCCAACGCATGGGCGCGGATCCGAACTCGTGGCACGCCGAGTCGCCGTGAGCCGAGGCACGGGCCGCGCTGTTCGCGCCAGTGCTAGCCTGTCGCGACCATGCATGCCTCGAAGCCTGACGCAGCACCCGCAAACGCGCAGTTCAACCCGCTCATCCGTTCCTATCTGGTGGTGACCATCGGCCTCTCGATGGCGCTGTCCATCATCGGCCTTCCGCTGGCGTTGATCTGGTTCTGCGGCGTGGGCCAGTGGTGGGCACGCCACTACTTCGACCTGCTGCAGTGCGAACTGGGCGATCGCACGCTGCGCTTCCGCAAGGGCATCCTGTTCCAGGTGGAGAAGACGATTCCGCTGGAGAACATCCAGGACGTCACCTTCATCGAGGGCCCCCTGCTGCGCCACTTTCACCTGAGCACGCTGAAGTTCGAGACCGCCGGCCACAGCGCGGGCCAGGCGCACGACATGCACCTGACCGGCATCATCGATGCACACGAGTTCCGCAATCGCATCATCGAGGCGCGCGAGGCGCTGCGCGCGCAGCGAGTCCGACAAGCCGCCGCAGGCATCGAAACCGGCGCGGTGCCCACCGAGACACTCGAACGCATCGCCACACGACTGGACGAGATCGCGGCGCTGCTGCGCGATCGCCAAGGCGCGTGAGCCGCACGCGACTCTTCGCTTCAGGAACGACAGAACGCGACCGTCAGGTCGCGTTCTGGAGTGAAGGAAGCGGAGAGGGTGGGATTCGCCATCGGGGCCCCCAGGCCCCGATGCAGAAGACACCGCGGACGGGGAG
>CAIPQY010000546.1 GCA_903867275.1 uncultured bacterium
ACCCGTTGCCCGGGTCACCCCGAGCACGGTTGGACCGCGGGTGTGGAGACCACCACGGGACCGCTTGGTCAGGGCTTGGCGAACGCCGTGGGCATGGCGATGGCGGAGAAGTGGCTGGCGAGCACCTACAACCGACCGGGCTTCGAGCTGTTCAACTACCGCGTGTACGCCATCTGCGGCGATGGCTGCATGATGGAAGGCGTGAGCGGCGAGGCAGGCAGCCTGGCGGGTCACCTGAAGCTGGACAACCTGGTGTGGCTGTACGACAACAACCACATCACCATCGAGGGTTCCACCAGCCTGGCGTATGAGGATGACGTGGCGGTGCGCTATCTGGGCTACGGCTGGAACGTGCTTCGCGTTGGTGACGCGAACGATCTGGATGCGATCGAGAAGGCGTTGCACAGCGCGGAGAGCGTGAAGGGTCGCCCGACGCTGGTGATCGTTGACAGTCACATCGGCTGGGGTTCGCCGACGCGTCAGGACACCAAGGAAGCGCACGGCGAGCCGCTGGGTGAGGAAGAGATCAAGAAGACCAAGCGCGGCTACGGCTGGCCCGAGGACGCGAAGTTCATGGTGCCGGATGGCGTGATGCCGCGCTTCCAGGAGTGCATCGGTGCGCGTGGTCGCGACGCGAATGCGGCGTGGAAGCAGATGTTCGCCGCCTACGCCGCGAAGTATCCGACCGAGGCCGCGCAGCTGAAGTCGATCTTCGCCGGCGAGCTGCCCGCGGACTGGGACAAGGATCTGGCCGCGTTCCCGCCCGATGCCAAGGGCGCGGGCAGCCGCGTGTCGGGTGGCAAGGTGCTGAACGCCATCGCCAAGCGCATTCCGTGGATGATCGGCGGCGCGGCGGACTTGGCGCCAAGCACCAAGACGCTGCTCACCTTCGACAACGCCGGCAGCTTCCAGGCAGCCACCACGGCTGGTCGCAATCTGCACTTCGGCATCCGCGAGCACGCCATGGGCGCCATCTGCAACGGCCTTGCGCTGTCGGGTCTGCGCCCGTTCTGCAGCGGCTTCCTGATCTTCACCGACTACATGCGCGGTGCGATGCGCCTGAGCAGCCTGATGGAACTGCCGGTGTTCCACATCTTCACGCACGACTCGATCGGCGTGGGCGAGGACGGTCCGACGCACCAGCCCATCGAGCAGATCGCGGGCCTGCGCGCGGTGCCCGGCATGTGCGTGTTCCGCCCGGGTGACGCGAACGAGGTGGTGGAGTGCTATCGCACGGCGATGACGCATCACGGCCCGGTGGTGATGGCGCTGTCGCGTCAGGATCTTCCCACGCTGGATCGCACGAAGTTCGGCAAGGCCGAGGATTGCGCGCGCGGCGCGTATGTGTTGAGCGAGGCCGAGGGTGGCGCGCCGCAGGCGCTTCTGATCGCCACCGGCAGCGAGATCCATCTGGCGCTGGAATCGCAGGCTGCGCTGGCGAAGGAAGGCATCCGCGCCCGCGTGGTGAGCATGCCGTGCTGGGAGATCTTCGAGAAGCAGGACGTGAGCTATCGCGATCAGGTGCTGCCGCCTTCGGTGCGCGTGCGAACGGGCATCGAGATGGGCACCGATTTCGGCTGGGGCCGCTGGGTGGGCCTCGAGGGCACCACGGTGTGCATGCACACCTTCGGTGCCAGCGCGCCGTTCAAGGTTGTGGCCAAGCACTTCGGCTTCGAGGCCGCCAAGGTGGTTGAGGCGGTGAAGGCCTCGATGGCGATGGTGGCGAAGGGGGCCGCGCGATGAAGATCGCGATGGCGTCCGACCACGCGGGTCTGGTGCTGAAGGATTCGCTGAAGCCGCTGGTGGCGCAGCTGGGCCACGAGATCGTGGACGTTGGCGCTCACACCAACGATCCGCTGGACGACTATCCCGACTTTGCGCTACTGCTTGGGCAGGCGATCGTGGCCGGCAAGGCGCAGCGCGGACTGCTGTTCTGCGGCAGCGGCATCGGCGCCAGCGTGGCCGCCAACAAGATCACGGGCATTCGCGCGGGCAACTGCACCGATCACTACTCGGCTCACCAGGGGGTGGAGCACGACGACATGAACGTGCTGGTGATCGGCGGTCGCATCGTGGGCGGGGCCGTGGCCGAGGAGATGGTTCGCGCGTTCCTGGCCGCGAAGTTCACCGGCGAGCCTCGTCATCAGCGTCGATTGGACAAGGTTCTGGCCATCGAGCGAACCAACGGACGCTGATCGGCGTTCGGCGGCTTGGGGTACGATCATCGCGCGCGTTACGCACCACTCAAGGAGATTCGCATGAAGCTTGCCTCGTGTCTCGTCGCTCTCTCGCTCGCAACGGTTTCGCTGGCGAATCCTCCAGCCGCGGACGGCGACTACACCACGCTTCCGCCGGACCCGGTGGAACTGGAAACCACGCTGTCCGGCCTGACGGTGGACATGACGGCCGCGGCCGATGCCGCCGTGAAGGCGGGTGGCGGGCAGTTGAGCGCGATTCGTCTGGTGAAGCAGGACGGCAAGTGGACCTACGAGGTGCTGCTGCTCGATGGCGGCTCGATGAAGCGCGCACTCGTGGACGCGACCAGTGGCGACGTGAAGGTGGCCAAGTTGGGCGCGGGCGACGCCGTGAAGGCCGCGCAGGCGAAGGTGGCCGGCCGCGTGGGCATGATCACGAGCGATCTGATGGGTGATCCGCCGATCTGGCGCG
>CAIPQY010000547.1 GCA_903867275.1 uncultured bacterium
GCCACGCGCGGATAGAGTGCGTGCATGGCTGCCCGCAGCGACGCCCCCAGTTCCCCCAGCGCGGACATGCGCGTGGTGGTGCTGCATGGCAAGGACGCGTTCCTGCGGCTGGAGCGCGGTCGCCAGCTGGAGTCCTCGTTGCAGGAGCGCTTCGGCGGCGTGGATCGCATGGATCTGGACGGCACCAACGCCGCGCTTGCCGATGTGCTGGACAACCTTCGCACGCCCGGCCTGTTCGCGGGCCACAAGCTGGTGGTGCTGGAGAGCGCCGAGGCGTTCATGGGCGCCGAGGATCGCCGCCGCGCCATGGAGCGCTACGCCGAGAACCCGTGCGCCGAAGCCACGCTGCTGATGCGCTGCGCCAGCGGATGGCGTCCCGGCAACTTCGACAAGCTGGTGGCGAAGGTTGGTGCGGTGATCAAGTGCGACAGTCCCACGCCCATGGAGGCCGTGAAGTGGTGCGCCGCGCGCTCGCTTCGGCGTCATCAGGCCGAGATGGAACCCGCCGCAGCTGAACTGCTGGTGGAGAAGCTGGGTCCCGACCTTGGTCGGCTGGACGCCGAACTTGGCAAGTTGGCGGCCGCCGCCGCGCGCCCGGGCGCCGGCACCACCAAGGTGACGCGCGCCATCGTGCAGGAATTCACCGGCCTCTCGCGCGAGGAGCAGGCGTGGGAGATCCAGGGGCCGGTGCTCGAAGGCAAGGCCGACGCCGCGCTGATCAAGCTGGATGAACTGCTTCGCGTGAGTCGCGTGCCCGAGGTGATGATCGGCTGGAGCCTGGTCGACCTGGCGCGCAAGGTGCACGATGCCAGCTGCCTGCTGTCGCAGGGCGAGAGCGAAGGCGCGGTGGCGAAGGCGCTGAAGTTGTGGGGCCCCGCATCATCGAGCGTGGTGCGCGCGGGTCGGCGCATCAAGCCGGCCGCCGCCGCGCGGCTGTTCCGCATTGCGGTGGAAACCGACCGCGCAACGAAGAACGGCACGGCACCGGAACCGGCGCGTGCCTTCGAGGGGTTGATGGTGCAGTTGGCCGAGGCGCTGGCCTAGGCCGCTTCAGACGCCGAAGAGCTTCTTCAGGCCGCCGCTCTGCGCGCGCGAGAGCAGTTCCAGTTCGCCCTTGTCCAGATAGATGCCGCCGCAGGCCGCGCAGCGATCGATCGCCACGCCCTGCAGGTTCTCTTCCTTCATCTTGCCGCCGCACTTGGGGCACACCATCCAGTGGGGGCCGTGCTTCGCCTTGTCATGCGTGGCCTTGCGCTCGGCGTCCAGGGCCTCCCGGCGCGCCTTCAGCCAGGCTGCGTCCTTGTCGTGAAAGGCGCGTTCCAGTTCGTTGTAACCCTGATTGGCCATGCTCATGGATAGGTCCTCGCGTTGGGGGAGTGGGATCATACCGAAGGCGTGGGTAGCATTGCGGGTTCAGCCATTGGCCGCACCATGCAGGCCCCATCCGACCAGACCACGCCCGCGCACCACTCGGAACACGAGGAAGGGCATCACCCCGGGCACAAGTCGAGCACCGCGGCCCTGTCGCTTGCGGCGCTTGGCGTGGTGTTCGGCGACATCGGCACCAGCCCGCTGTACGCGCTGAAGGAGTGCATTACGCACCACGGCGCGGCGCACGAGTTCCACGAGATGTTCATCCTGGGCGTGCTGTCGCTCATCTTCTGGGCGCTCATGCTCACCGTGAACGTGAAGTACCTGATGGTGGTGATGCGCGCCACCAACCACGGCGAGGGCGGCATCTTCTCGCTGCTGTCGCTGGTGCCGCGCAGCCTGAGCGATCGGCCAAGCCGCGAGAAGATCACGCTGACGATCCTGGCGATCCTTGGTGCGGGCCTGCTGTACGGCGACGGCATCATCACGCCGTGCATGTCGGTGCTGTCGGCGGTGGAAGGCCTGGAGACGATTCCGGGTGGCTCGATGCACTGGGTGCAGCAGGCCATCATGCCGCTGTCGCTGGCGATCCTGGTTGGCCTGTTCGTGGTGCAGCAGTTCGGCACGGGCCGCATCGGTCGGGTGTTCGGCCCGGTGATGGTGGTGTGGTTCCTGGTGCTGGCGGCGCTGGGCGTGTACGGCATTCAGCTGGAGCCGTCGGTGGTGCGGGCGCTCAACCCAATCTGGGGGGTGCGGCTGTTCATGCAGGAGCCGTGGCACGCCTTCACGCTGCTGGGCGCGGTGGTGCTGGTCACCACGGGCGCCGAGGCGCTGTACGCGGACATCGGCCACTTCGGCCTGAAGCCGATCCGGCTGGTGTGGTACCTGGTGGCGTTGCCGGCCCTGCTGCTGAA
>CAIPQY010000548.1 GCA_903867275.1 uncultured bacterium
GAGCTGAGCGAGGACCTGATCCTGACCGAAGACGAGAAGCAGCCGCTGCAGCGCGCCGTGAAGGCGCGGGGCGTGCCGATCATCGAGACGCGCTTCGAGGCCGTGACCGAATACGCCTCGCAGGACTGGTTCTATCTGAAGAGCGACCTGAACAAGAGCTGGGCGCTGTACCTGCGAAGGCCAGGCGAACTTCGCTGGATCGAACGGCCCATCGACGGCCTGCCGCTGTACAACGACTACGTGCCGGTGGAAGGTCTGGCCATGGCGGGCGATGGCGCGAAAGTGCCCATCGATCCGATCGATGTGCCGATTCCGCCCGTGGCGAAGGATGATCCGCTGCCCGCCATCACCTTCCATGCAACGGGCTATCTGCGCTACGCGTTCGAGCGCACGCGTCTGGTGAAGGGCCCGCCCGGTGCGCCGCTGTATCCCGCCGCGCGCGTGGAGGTGCAGGCCGAGGGTCGCCCTGCGCGCGATTCGCAGCTGCTTGCCTTCGATGACAACCGTCACACCGACGAGTCGGGCATCGTGCGCTTTCGATGGGCCGCCTCGCCCGAGGCGCTGGCCGCAATGAGTCAGCCCAGTCGCCTGGTGTTCGAGGTGGCGGGCGAAATGGTGGAACTGGCCGGCGACGCGTGGACGCCGCCTGCCGACGGTTCCTTCCGCGCGATCGGGCCCGCATCGGCCGGTGTGGGCGTGCGCGTGGTGGCCGTGCAGGAAGACCTGAAGTTGAACGGCGGTCGCGTGAGCGTGGCGATCATGGATCTGCAGACGCCCGAGGGCATCGTGCGCCGCTGGGTGTTCGACGATCCGCGTCTGAGCCGCGACATGCGCCCCGGGCAGAATCCCGATCCAAAGGCGCCGCCCGAAAATCTGGCGCCAACGGTCAAGACCCGCTTCGTGGCCGGCATGGTGAACACGCCTGTCACGCTGGTGGCTGGGCCCGACCCGGCGCAGCTCACGGTGATCGACGGCGCCGACGGCGTGATGCGCACGCGTCGCGCAGCGGTGGGCGAGAAGCTGCCGCTGGCGCAGGGCATCACGCTCACCGTGACCGAGTTCATGGCGCGCGCCATCGTGGAGCGCAGGCCCTTCATCGTGCCCGATCGTCAGCGCATGAAGGACGCGCGCGAGCGCTTCGCCATGGCGCTGGTGCAGGCGCCCACCGGCGAGGCGGCGTGGCTGCCGTGGCACGAGTACGCCTTCGAGCGACCCGAAGATGTGCTGCGCGGTCGCGACCTGAACCCCACCGTGATGCGAATGCCCGACGGCAGCGAGATCGAGATGCTGTTCTCGCGTCAGCGTCTGGCGCTGCCCTCGCCGATCGCGCTGGAGCGCTTCGAGATCGCCGCGCACGACGGCGGTTTCACCGGCGAAACCAGCACCATCCGCGACTATGTCAGCCTGCTGCGCTTCGGCGACGGCAAGGGCGGCTGGAGCGAGACGCAGCGCGTCAGCGTGAACGCGCCCGTGGAGCATGGCGACCTGTGGTACTTCCAGGCGCAGTGGGATCCGCCGGATGAGGGCGGCGGCGCTGTGGCGCCCAGTCTTGGACTGAACTACACCGTGCTTGGCGTGGGCTCGCGCCACGGCGTGGTGATGCAGCTGGTGGGTTGCATCATCGCGGTGGCGGGCATGCTGTACGCGTTCTACGTGAAGCCGGTCATCAAGCGCCGCGCGTTGCAGCGGCAGAAGGCGGAAGCCACGATGCGAAGCAAGCCGGCCGCGGTGATGGTGATGCTGATGGCGCTGCTCGTGGGAGCCGTGGCGGATCAGGCGCGCGCCGATGGCGACGCTGGCATGACGCCCAGCGATCGCTTTCGCACGCAGCTCGACCTGACGCCGCTCGAACAGTGCGCGGTGATGAGCGAGGGGCGCATCAAGAGCGTGGGCAGCCTGGCCTTCGGCTACATGCAGAACATCACCGGCTCCAAGCGCGTGTCGGGTGATGCGCCGGGCGTGCGCCAGTCGCCCACCTTCACCATGCTGGACATGGCGCTGCGGCCCGAGGCGTACATCGACGCCGACGTGGTGTACGTGAAGAACCGCGAGGTGCGCCTGCGCATCGCCGATGCATTGCGCAACGCCGATCCATCGCTTGCCGATCGCATGCGCGGCTTCGAGTCGAGCGGCCTGATCGCGCCAAGCCTGCTGTGGGATGGCACGGCGGGTTCGTGGCGCGCGGACATCGCGCCGCTGATGAAGCAGGTCGAGGGCGACCTGATCCGCACGGCCAAGCAGGCCGACCAGATGCGCGGCGCGGTCATGCTGATGCAGCCCGAGCAGATCCGCGGTCGCCTTCGCATGGTGCCCGCGCAGGCGGCCGATCAGCAGTGGCTGACGCTTGATCAGGCAACGGGGCCGGTGGCCGATGCGTGGACCGCATTGCAGGCCGCGTGGACATCGGGCGACCTGCAGGCCGCCATGCCCGCGGTGCAGAAGCTTGCCACCGCGTTGCGTGAAGCTGGCGGCGCCAATCTTCCAAGCCAGTCACGCCTCGCCTGGGAAAGCTGGTACTTCCGCACCGGCCAGATGACCTGGGTGTGGTTCGTGTACTTCGGCGCCGTGGCGCTGCTGCTGCTTGGCTTCAGCTGGAAGTGGCCGGGTGCCACACGGCTGGGTCTGGTGACGTTCACGGCGGCGTTCGTGCTGCAGACGGCGGCGGTGGGGTTGCGCTGGTACGTGAGCGATCGTTGGCCCAACTCCAACATGTTCGAGGCCGTCACCACCGCATCATGGATGGGCGCGGCGCTTGCCGTGGTGGCCGAGGTGCTGCTGCGCCGACTGCCGGTGCGCGGCCTGTTCGCGCTGGGCGCCAGCGTGGGTTGCATGCTGGCGCTGATGGCCTGCGCGCTGCTGCCCGCGCAGTTGAACC
>CAIPQY010000549.1 GCA_903867275.1 uncultured bacterium
CCAGATCGCCGTGGTGGTGGGCGGCGGCAACATCGTGCGCGGCGCGCGCCTGGCCGAGAAGGGCCGCATCGCGCAGAGCACCGCCGACTACATGGGCATGCTCGGCACGGTCATCAACGGCCTCGCCCTGCGCGAGGCACTGGAAGGCCAGGGCATTCCCAGCCGTCTGCTCACCGCACTGCAGATCACCGCGGTGGCCGAACCCTTCATCCGCGGTCGCGCCATGCGCCACATGGAGAAGGGCCGCGTGATCGTGCTGGCCGCCGGCACGGGCAACCCCTTCTTCACCACCGACACCTGCGCCAGCCTGCGCGCGGTGGAGCTGCAGGCGCAGGTGCTGCTGAAGGCCACCAAGGTCGACGGCATCTACACCGCCGATCCGCGCAAGGACCCTTCCGCGAAGAAGTACGAGACGCTTCGCTTCAGCGAAGTGCTGGAAAAGCGCCTGGCCGTGATGGACCTCACCGCCATGACCATGTGCATGGAGCACAACCTGCCGGTGGAGGTGTTCGACTTCCGCACCGCCGGCAACGTGAAGCGCGCGGTGCTGGGCGAGCGCATCGGCACGCTGGTCAGCAACGGCTGATCCACGCGGGTGGGACGCGGAAACCCTGCTATTCTCGCCGCCTCACCCCAAGGAGAACGCCGTGGACCTGGACACCATCCTGCTGGAATGTGAAGAGCGCATGGAGAAGAGCGTGGACTACCTCGCTCGCGAACTGCGTGGCATGCGCACCGGCCGCGCCAACACGGCGATGCTGGAGTACATCAAGGTGGACTACTACGGCAGCATGACCGACCTGCGCGAGCTGGCCGCCATCAACGTGGCCGAGGCCACGCAGCTGCTGGTGAAGCCCTTCGACCCGGGCGCCAAGAGCGAGATCATCAAGGCCATCGAGAAGTCGGGCCTGGGCCTGAACCCGATGAGCGAAGGCAACGCGATCCGCATCAACGTGCCCGCGCCCAGCTCCGACCGCCGCAAGCAGCTCGCCGTGCAGGTGAAGAAGCTGGCGGAAGAGAGCAAGATCACCATCCGCAACGAGCGCCGCGACGCCAACAAGGCCGTGGATGCGCTGGCCGCCGACAAGAAGGCGGGCGTGACCGAGGACATGGCCAAGAGCGCCAAGGAAGACATCGACGACTTCACCAAGAAGCACACCGCGAAGCTGGATGAACTCGCCGACAAGAAGGTGGCCGAGATCGAGGAGGTCTGAGGCCCCGTGCGCTGTCCCTTCTGCGACGCCGACAACGACAAGGTGATCGACAGCCGTCCCGGCGAGGACGGCTCGGCGATCCGTCGGCGACGCGAGTGCCTGGCGTGCGAGAAGCGGTTCACCACCTATGAGCGCCTCGAGCGCGCGGCCCGCCTGATGGTGGTGAAGCGCGACGGCAGCCGCGTGCCCTTCGACAGCGGCAGCCTTGCGCGCGGCCTGCAGGCGGCGTGCGGCAAGCGACCCATCGCGCAGGACGCCAAGGATCGCCTGTGCCAGGAACTGGAAGACGAGCTGCACCGCGAATTCGATCGCGAGGTGGCCAGCGCCGAGATCGGCCGCCGCCTGGCCACGCGCCTGCGCGACCTGGATCCCATCGCCTACGTGCGCTTCGCCAGCGAGCACTACGGCTTCGCCAGCATCGAGGAATTCGCCGCCGAGATGGTGGCGCTGCAGAACCGGCCGCGTCCTCTTCCCAATGAACGCGAGCTTTTCCCGCCCGCACGACCCGAGCGAACCTGAACCATGCCAGTCATCACGCTGCCCGACGGAAGCCGCCGCACCTACGACCGCACCGTGACCGCCGCCGAGGTGGCCGCCGACATCGGCGCCGGCCTGGCCAAGGCCGCGCTCGGCGCCAAGATCGACGGCCAGCTGAGCGATCTCTCCACGCGCATCGAGCGCGACGCGGCGCTGGCCATCGTCACGCCCAAGTCGCGCGATGGCGCGGTGGACGCCGACGCGCTGTTCCTGCTGCGCCACAGCGCCGCGCACGTGATGGCCGAGGCGATCACGCGCCTGTATCCGGGCACGCAGCTGGTGTACGGCCCACCCGTCGAGCAGGGCTTCTACTACGACATGGCCTTCCCGGGCGGCAAGGCGCCGAGCACCGAGGACTTCGCGGCGATCGAGGCGGAGATGGCGAAGATCGTGGCGGAAAACCGCCCCTTCACGCGCTACGAGATGCCTTCCGGCGAGGGCATGAAGAAGGTGCAGGGCGAGGGCAGCAAGTACAAGCTGGACAACGCGCAGCGCGCCTGCGACGCCGGCAGCGCCACGCTGAGCTGGTACGCCACCGGCACGCCCGGCACCGACTGGGAAGACCTGTGCCGCGGCCCGCACGTGCCGAGCACCGGTCGCATCGGCGCCTTCAAGGTGATGAGCCTGGGCAGCAGCTACTGGCACGGCGACGAGAAGAGCGACCGCCTCACCCGCGTGTACGGCGTGGCCTTCGCCACCAAGCCCGAACTCGAGGCGCACATGAAGCTGCTGGAAGAGGCCAAGGCGCGCGATCACCGCGTGCTGGGCAAGCAGCTGCGCCTGTTCCACATCGACGAGATGGTGGGCCAGGGCCTGATCCTGTGGACGCCCAAGGGCAGCATCGTGCGTCAGGAGCTGCAGAACTTCATCAGCGAGGAACTGCGCAAGCAGGACTACACGCAGGTTTTCACGCCGCACATCGGCAAGCTGGACCTGTACCGCACCAGCGGCCACTTCCCCTACTACCGCGAGAGCCAGTATCCACCCATCGTGGAGCCTGAGCAGATGAACGCGATGGCGAAGGAAGGCTGCAGCTGCGCCGAACTGGGCAATCGCCTGGAGAAGGGCGAGATCGACGGCTACCTGCTGAAGCCGATGAACTGCCCGCACCACATCCGCATCTTCGCCAGCAGCCCGCACAGCTACCGCGACATGCCCGTGCGCCTGAGCGAGTTCGGCACCGTGTACCGCTGGGAGCAGTCGGGCGAGATCGGCGGCATGACGCGCGTGCGCGGCTTCACGCAGGACGACGCCCACCTGTTCTGCCGCGAGGATCAGGTGGCGCAGGAGCTGATCGGCTGCCTGAGCCTGGTGAAGATGATCTTCGGCACGCTGGGCATGAACGAGTACCGCGTGCGCGTGGGCCTGCGCAGTCCCGACAGCGCCAAGTACGTGGGCGATCCCGCCAACTGGGACAAGGCCGAGGAAGCCTGCCGCGCCGCGGCGCGCACGCTGGGCGTTCCCTTCAGCGAGGAGCCGGGCGAGGCCGCGTTCTACGGCCCCAAGATCGACTTCGTGGTGAAGGACGTGATCGGCCGCAGCTGGCAGCTGGGCACCGTGCAGGTGGACTACAACCTGCCCATCCGCTTCGACCTCAGCTACATCGGCGCCGACAACCAGGCGCACCGCCCGGTGATGATCCACCGCGCGCCCTTCGGCAGCATGGAGCGCTTCGTGGGCTGCCTGATCGAGCACTTCGCGGGCGCGTTCCCGCTGTGGCTCAGCCCCGAGCAGGTGCGCGTGCTGCCCATCAGCGAGAAGAGCGAGGACTACGCCAACGAGCTGCTGGCGGCGTTGAAGGCCAAGGGCCTGCGCGCCACGCTGGACGCCGGCAGCGAGCGCATCCAGAGCCGCATCCGCGCGGCCGCCGAGGAGAAGGTGCCCGTGATGGCCATCGTGGGCCCGCGCGACGCCGAAACCCGCAAGGTGAGCGTGCGTCTGCACGGCAAGGCGGAGAACGCCGGCGAGTTGGGATTCGATGAATTCGTGAAGAGTGTGGCCGAGGAAGCGACCACCCGGGGCGCCTGCACGCTGGCCCAGCGCATGCTGGCCTGACAACCAACGAAACCGGCGCAAATCCGGCCAATTCCTGCTTGCCTCCCCTACCGGCCCGGGCTACCTTGGCGGTTCATGGCGCGGGCGCGTGCCCCGCCGATTCGCGACTCGAGGATCGAGACTGCATGTCCCAAGTCCCTTTCGTGCCGACGTGGTTCGCTTGAACGCGCTGTCGGTCCGAGTCGCTCCGGTCAATCCGGTCCAGTCCATCGTCGCCTGCGACGGCGCGTGGCTGTGCACTTCGCTCCACTGCACCGTCGCCTGAGGAAACTGCCATTAGCTCCCTGCCCCCCCGTCGTCCTCCCATGTCGCGTCCCGAGAGCAACTTCGGACCGCGCATCAATGACCGCATCCGCATCACGCCTGTCCGTCTGATCGACGAGAACGGCGAGATGGTGGGCGTGGTGGAGACCGATGACGCGCGTCGCCGCGCCGCCGAGGCGGGCCTGGACCTGGTCGAGATCGCCGCGGACGTGCGTCCGCCGGTGTGCAAGATCATGGACTTCGGCAAGTACAAGTACGAGCTGAGCAAGAAGGACAAGGCCGGCAAGAAGTCCAAGGGCAGCGAAATGAAGGAAGTGCGTCTGGGCCGATCCATGAAGATCGACCCGCACGACGTGGAGATCCGCGTGAATCAGGCGCTGCGCTTCCTGCTCGAAGGTCACAAGGTGCAGATCGTGGCCAGCTACCGCGGCCGCGAGATGGCGCACCGCCAGATCGGCGAGGCCAAGGTCGACGACGTGGTGAAGAAGCTGTGCGAACTCGGCCGCCTGGAAAGTGCGCCCAAGCTCGCCGGCAAGCGCCTGACCGCCATCATCGCCCCCGACCGCGCCAAGGTGGAGTCGTGGAAGCGCAAGCATCCCGATCACAAGGCCAACAAGGCGCCCGAGAAGGCGGATGAGCCGGTGGACGACATCTCGGACGACGAGACGCCCTCGGGCGGCGGCGAACGGCTGCAGATTCCGGCGACGGCTTCGGATCAGGAGTGACGCGCGCCACAGGGCGTGATGGCGATGGC
>CAIPQY010000550.1 GCA_903867275.1 uncultured bacterium
ATGTTGGATTCCGGACTGATTCTCGAGAGCCGCGAGGGAAGCGGATACGCAGACTCCGAACGGAGCTATGAGTTCCCAAGTCAGTACCTGGCCAGGTTCAATGGGCTGGATGGGGTGAATGACTGCCTCGCATTGATGTACGAACCCCGACGCGAAGGCGGCAGGCAGGCATTCGTTGCATGGACCACTCTTCGCGCGCGCCCTGAGCAAGTGGCGGCTGCGATGTACCGCGTCCAGTTTTTGCATGATCTCGTGTCATTTGACACTCCAGTGCCACTACAAGTTGATGGAGTCGCGACAGAGCACCGGTTGCGAGAGGTGCTGAGAGTGCGCTGGGGAAGCGCACTTCAAGGCAAGGCTGTTCGCGAGATTCCGTTGAAGAACATCTGGGAGATTCTTGCGGCCAGCTCTCTGGAGAACTTCACACAGCTTGCCGACCATTCGCACACGCTGGTAGTGGCAACCAGTCCGATCGTCCAGGAAGTGAGCAGGGTCAGCTCACTGGTGAACCGCATTCGCCGGCACGCCGCTTTCCGTGACCGTGCGCTCGAACACTTCGCACATCGTTGTGTCGTGACCGGATGGGAAGCACCGGCATGGAAGGCGTCCCGGCTCTCTGGTCTGCTTGAAGCCGCGCACATACGGCCCCTGGCGCATCATGGTGCTGATCAGATCGAGAATGCGCTCGTGCTCACTCCAACCGCACATCGAATGTTCGATGCAGGGTTCATTGGTTTGCAGCCAAAGGCCGGCAAGATCGTCGTGCGACTATCGCAATTCCTCCCACGCGAAACGCATTTCAATACTGTCAACGAAGCGAGCCTGGCACTCAAGGACGGCGCAGTTCTGGCACTGTCTGACACTGTTGCTGCCGGCGTCGATCGCGATGCACTCGCCTACCACATGAGGGTGATATTTCAGGGCGCTGCTTAGCTTGAAAGAGAACCGCCCGCCCCTCTCGGGGCGGGCGGTGTCTTTCTCATGCGTTCAGTGTGGAACCCGGATCAGTAATCCATGTCCTCACCATGCGAGTGCCCGCCGCCGCCCGCCTTCTTCTTCTCCTTCACGTCCACGATCGCGCACTCCGTGGTGAGCAGGAGGCTCGCGATGCTCGCTGCGTTCTGCAGCGCCACGCGCTCCACCTTGGTCGGCACGATGATGCCGGCCTTCACCAGGTCCTCGTAGGTGCCGGTGGCGGCGTTGAAGCCGAAGCTGGGATCGCTCGAGTCCTCCACCTTCTGGGCCACCAGGCTGCCGTCGAGGCCGCCGTTCGCCGCGATCTGCTTGATCGGGGCGCTGACGGCGCGCAGCACGATGTCCACGCCCACCTTCTCGTCGCCCTCGAGCTCCTTCTTGAGCTTCTCGAGCGCCTTGCGGGCGCGGATCACGGCGACGCCGCCGCCGGGGAGGATGCCTTCCTCGACGGCCGCGCGGCACGCGTGGAGCGCGTCCTCGACGCGCGCCTTCTTCTCCTTCATCTCCACCTCGGTGGCGGCGCCCACGTTGATCTGCGCCACGCCGCCGGCCAGCTTGGCCAGGCGCTCCTGGAGCTTCTCGCGGTCGTAGTCGCTGGTGGTGGACTCGATCTGTCCCTTGAGCTGCTCGATGCGGCCCTGGATGTCCTTGGTCTTGCCGGCACCGTCGACGATGGTGGTGAACTCCTTGCCGATGGTGATCTTCTTGGCCTTGCCGAGCTGCTTCAGCTCGATGTTCTCCAGGTTGATCCCCAGCTCCTGCATGATGGCGTCGCCGCCGGTGAGCACCGCCAGGTCCTCCAGCATGGCCTTGCGGCGGTCACCGAAGCCCGGGGCCTTCACGGCGCAGCACTTGAGCACGCCGC
>CAIPQY010000551.1 GCA_903867275.1 uncultured bacterium
GCGGATGCTCTCGAGATACTCGGGTGTGCCGATGGTTCGCTCGGCACGCGTGGCATTGCGCCACATCGGTCGCTGATCCCAGAAGATCATGCGATCCGGACTGGTGGACCGGTCGCGCATCCATTCGTGCAGGCCGATGCCCACGCCGAAGCCGGACAGCGCCCATCCGATGAGGCCCTCGTACGAGATCACCGGTGCCTTGGGCCTGGCGTACGCGCCGATGCCGACGCGCCCCTCGCGCAGCGCCCGCTTGCGATGCGTCTGCGCCACGCCATCGCGGATGAAGTCGTAGCCCCAGAACAGCTCGTCACCGCCCTGGCCGGTCAGCATCACGGGCACGCCCTCGGCGCGCGCGTGCTCCATCACCTTCAGGTAGGCCGGGCCGCTGATGTCGGAGATGGGCTCGTCGCGGCGCGCGCACACCCGCGCAAAGGAGGACACCACGTCCGTCTCGCTCATCTTGGTGATGTGATGCGGAATGCCGAGCTGTCGCGCGAAGTCGGCGGCGAGCCCCGACTCGTCGAAGCGGCCGCCCGTGGTGTAGCCGATCGAGAAGGCGTGCAGCGGCTGCGTGACATGCCGCTTGGCGAGCGCGGCGATCAGCGATGAATCCACGCCGCCCGACAGCGCCACGCCCACGGGCACGTCGGATCGCACCACCAGGCGCATCACATGCTCCAGCGTCTCGCGGATCACCTCGCGGGGGTTGCCCTCGACGGGTCCGCGATCGAGCGGGGTCCACCAGCAGGACTCGCGCACGCTCCACGGATCGAGCGAGATCTCCAGCATGCAGGCCGGCGGAAGCTTGCGCGTGCCCACGACCGGCGAGCGCGGCTCCGGCACGAAGCCCCAGTGCAGGTACTCGTGCACCGAAACGGGATCCATCTGGAAGTCGACCACACCCGCGCCGACGAGGGCCGACAGTTCGCTCGCGAACACGATGCGGTCGCCCTGCTCGGCCAGGAACAGCGGCTTCTCGCCGATGCGGTCGCGCACGATCAGCATCCGGCGGTTCCGCAGGTCCATCAGCGCGAAGGCGAACATGCCGCGCAGATGGCGGACACAGTCGCGACCATGCTCCTCGTACAGGTGCACGATCGTCTCGCAGTCGCTGTGGGTGTTGAACCGGTGGCCCCGCGCCTCCAGGTCCTTGCGCAGCTCGACGAAGTTGTACACCTCGCCGTTGGCGACCATGGCGATCGAGCGGTCCTCGTTCCACAGCGGCTGCCAGCCACCGGCCAGGTCGATGATCGACAGGCGGCGCATGCCAATGGCGGCGTGCTCGGCCACATGGAACCCCTCGCCATCCGGACCGCGGTGGTGCAGGCAGGCGGCCATCGTCTTCAACAGGTCGGCGTCACCGGACGCGAGTCCCTTCCGATCGACGATGCCGAAGATGCCGCACATGGGTGGCGGATTGTAAGGACCCGGTGGAATCCGGCATGACCCGTCGCGGGCGTCGGGTGGACGGATCACGCGCCCCATGCGCGATCCGGGCGCTTCCCGACTACAGTGCCGCCATGAGCACGCTGTTCGGGTATCTGATCCTCGCGGCCGTGGGTGTTCTCGTGGTGGGTGCCATTTCGCGGCCCGCATGGGCGCTCGCGCTGCTGTTGATCCAGTACCCGCTCGAGCAGCTGCTCCAGTCCTACATCGTGTTCTTCGTGCAGCGCAACGAGATCTTCAACGTGCTGGTCGGTTTGCTGGCCATCGTTTCGCTGAGTCTCAAGGTGTTCCGGCAACCGGGCTCCCTGCAGGCGTCGTTGAACACGGTCAGCATGCTGTGCCTGCTGTACTACGCGCTGGCGAGCGCCAGCGTGCTGTGGAGCCCGACGCAGCAGGATGCCATGGACATCCTTCGCCCCGGCCTGTCCTACCTGTTCATCTTCGTGGTGCTTGGACCGCTGCTGATCAGCCGCATCGAGGAGGTGCGCGAGTTCCTGGTCATCACCCTGATCCTCAGCTCCATCGTCGCCCTGCTGGTGCTCACCAACCCCAACGGCGACTTCGTGCGCGGCCGCTTCGCGCTTCGCCTTGGCGGCATCGGTCTGAAGGAGTCGAATCCGCTCGCCATGAGCGATCTGGGAGCCTTCCTGCTGCTCGCGGCAGCCACGCTGAACCTTTCCAAGCGATCGACCGTGCTGCTGCTGTTCCGCATCGGCGGCGGCATCGTGGGTACCGGTCTGCTGATCGCCGCCAGTTCGCGCGGCCAGGTGTTGGCCGCGGGACTGGTCGCCGCGATCTTCTACCCGGTGTCGGTCCAGGTGAAGAACCTGGGCCAGTTCTTCCTGCGCCTGACGCTGCTCGGAGCGCTCGCGGTCATGCTGCTGCTCGGCGCACGCCTCTTCCAGAAGCAGGCACAAGGCACCGAGAAGCGCTGGGATGCCGCCGAGCTGTCGGCCGCATCGGAAGTTCGTGTGGAGAACATGCGCGTGCTCCTGGTGGAATGGAGCCGTCGCCCCTCCGCCTGGCCTCTCGGCCTTGGCACCGGCGGTTTCGCGGCCTTCGAGAAGACATCACACGAGCCGTACGTGCACAACATGATCGTGGAGAGCCTCGGCGAGTTCGGCCTGATCGGCTTCTGCATCTTCATGGCCATTCTGGCCACGACCTGGCGAAGCGCCGCCAAACTGTTGAGCATGTGCTGGAGCGACCCGGATGCACGCGCGATCGCGGCCACTCTTGTCGCGATGAATGCCTTCCAGTTCCTGGTGTCCAACAAGCAGGGAAGCGTGTGGGTGTCCACCCAGATGTGGACCGGATTCCTGCTGATGGTGCGCGTGCAGCGCATCCTCTCTTCGGAGGGTGGACTGCCCGAGCCAGAGCCGGACGAATCTCAATTGGCGCTGGAGTCCGACGAGCACGGCGAACACGCCGCCGCGTGAAGCGCTTGCTGAAGGATCACCAGAGCGGCGCGTTCGCGTCGGGAATCTTGCCTTCCTGGAAGGCACGCACGTCACGAAGGGATCGAAGCACCATGCGGGCGGCCGCCTGACGCATCGCCTCCAACACCGCGGGATCCTTCCAATTCGTCGGTTCGCGACCGTCCAGGAACGCCTTGACCAGGTTCTTCCGGGGAAACTCGCCCGTCTCGGCGACCGCCGCGGTTTCGGCCGCCTTCTGATCGATCAGCTTGCCGCAGGATGTCCAGATCGCCACGCCGGCCGCGCCCGCGCGGAACGCAGGCTGCACCTGGTCCAGCACGAACTCGCGCGGTGGAACCACGGTGCCCGATGCGGCCAACCCGCCCGGCTGCCAGAGCGGACTGATGGTGGGAATGACCGGCTTGCCACGCCCCAGCAACCTGGCGAATGCCACCTGTGCAGTGCGCCACGCCACGCCGGCCGCGCGCACCCCCGCCTGCTCGTATGGCTTGAACATCGTCGGGTCATACACGGGGTAGATGCTCGGGCTCACCCAGTCGCACTCCGCCACCAACGGCTCGTACATCTGGGCGCACGACTCCATCAGCACGCGCTTCTGCTCATCCGATGCGTCGGTCCACGACTTGCCGTCCATCCAGTACGGCAGGAAGGGCACGCCGTAGTAGGTCCACTTGGTCCGCGGATAGGCGGCGCGCACGGCGCGGATCAGCTTCACCATCTCCTCGCGCGCAACCTTCGCCTCGGGCGTGAGGCCCTTCTGCATCCGGTCGGTGAAGTTGTATTCGAAATCCAGCATGCCCCACTCCGGAGGATCGCCGGATGTCATCTTGTCGATGCACATCAGGACGGCGCCGACCTCGATGCGACCCGTCTTCAGCGACTCTGGGCTGCAGTACTGGTAGGCGATCATCAAGGGCTGCGACTGCGTGGCACGCGCCGCCACCACCACGCTCGGATCCACCAGCGTGTCGTACAGCAGCGTGGTGGGCGGCTTTGCAGGCTGTGTCGGCGTGGCGACCGATGGCGGTTCGGCTGTCAGCCCCATGCATGTCAGACCCTGCGCGGCCACCAACACCCATGTGCGGATGCGGCGCCTCACTGATCGTGCCCACTTGTTGCGGGCAAGGTGTGCCCCGCGTCCCGCAGCGTCTTCTCGCGCCGCGCAAGTTCCATGTCGCTCTCCACCATCATGCGGGCCAGTTCCTCCACGCCCACCTTCGGCTTCCAGCCCAGCTGCTTCGTGGCCTTGGACGGATCGCC
>CAIPQY010000552.1 GCA_903867275.1 uncultured bacterium
GCGGTGGCGGTGTAACGAGCGCCGCATGGGCGGCCTGTTCGGCAACGATCCGCTTGAAGCGCTGGGGGCGCACGGCGCGAGACGGCGCAACGCCAAGTCGCGCATCGATGCGCCACGCACCACGCGCACGAGCGCGCCCATCACCATCGCGCAGCGCGTGCTGGTGGCGGTGGAGCGCGGCGTGGATGCGTACCCGGAAGGACTCACCTACGGCGTCACGCCCGAACTCGCGCCGGTGCGCGCGGGCCAGCGCGTCACGGTGCCGCTTGGCCGCGGCGACGCCACCACGCACGGCTGGGTGGTGCGCGTGCTGGAATCAGCGGAAAACACGGGTATTTCCGATGCAAAGCTGAAGGCCGTGCGCAGCGTGGATGACACGGTTGCGCTTCCCACGCAGGTGATGGAACTCGCGCGCTGGATGAGCGCCTACTACGCATGTCCGCTCGGCGTGGCGCTTGCCGGCGTGCTGCCTGCCGCCGTGAAGAAGGGTGTGGGACGCGTCGATCGCACCTTCGTGTCGCTCACGCAACGCGGTCGCGACGTGAT
Source organism: uncultured bacterium (assembly GCA_903867275.1). Taxonomy (GTDB): domain Bacteria; phylum Planctomycetota; class Phycisphaerae; order Phycisphaerales; family SM1A02; genus SYAC01. Next base: position 547 of record CAIPQY010000552.1, read on the forward strand.
CGCGCAACTGGAGGTGGCCGCGCAGCAACGCGCGCGACGCGGCAAGAAGGACGCCGCCGCAACGCAGCCGCCCCGCTTCTCGCCAGCACAGAAGCGACTGCTTGAAGCGTTGATCGATCGCCCCGCCGACGCCGACGCGATCGAAAGCGCCGAGTTGCTCGCCGCCGCAACCGTGGCAACCAAGTCACCACTCCACTCGCTCGCCACGCTGGGCCTGCTCGAACTCACCACGCGCTCGCATGTGGAAGCCGACTGGCTCGAACAGGCGGCGCGCCTCGAGAACCGCACACCCACGCCACCCGCGCTCACACCCGACCAGCAGCGCGCGGTCGGTGCGATCGGATCGACGATTTCCAGCGGTTTTTCCCAGCATCTGCTCTTCGGCGTCACCGGCAGCGGCAAGACCGAGGTGTACCTGCAGCTGATGCAGCAGTGCCTCGACGCCGGCCGCACCGCCCTTCTGCTGGTGCCCGAGATTTCACTCACCCCGCAGACCGCCGGTCGTGTGCTCGATCGCTTTCCCAACGAGCGCGTGGCCATCCTGCACAGCGCGCTCACCGCCGCGCAGCGCAACCAGCAGTGGATGCTGGTGGCCGAAGGCAAGGCACGCGTGGTGGTTGGTGCGCGCAGCGCCGTGTTCGCGCCGATCCCCGATGGCCAACTTGGCCTGGTGCTGGTCGACGAGGAGCACGACCAGAGCTACAAGCAGGATCAGGCACCGCGCTATCACGGTCGCGATCTGGCCATCCGCCGCGCGCAGATCGCCGCGTGCCCCATCGTGCTTGGCAGCGCCACACCCAGTCTCGAGAGCTGGTTCAACGCCGTCGAGCGCGGCACCAGTGCGCTGCATCGACTGCCCACGCGCGCACCGGGCCTCACCACACCAAAGGTCGAAATCATCGATTTTTCGGCCGATGTACGCCGTTTTCGCGATCGCCGCGTGCACCTGCTGGGCGAGCGACTGGCCGAAAGCCTTGCGCGTGTGGTGAGCGAAGATGGCCAGGCCATCCTGCTGCTGAACCGTCGCGGCTACGCCAACTGGATCAGCTGCAGCGCCCGCTGCGGCTGGATGATGCGATGCGAACACTGCGACGCAGGCATGGTGTGCCACGAAGGTCCGCGCGCACGCTTCGTTCGTTGTCACCACTGCCTCACCGAGCAGCGCCTGCCCGAGAAGTGCCCGGACTGCGCCGGCTCGGTCACCGTGTTCGGCCTGGGCACGCAGCGCGTGGAAGAGGAACTCGTTCGCGTGCATCCCGCGCTCGCCATTCCCGGTGCCGTGCTGCGCGTGGATGGCGACACCATGCGCGGCAGCCGCGACCTACACGATGCGCTGGGTCGCTTCGCCACCGGCGAGGTGCGCGTGCTGGTGGGCACGCAGATGATCGCCAAGGGCCTCGACTTCCCCAATGTGCGCCTGGTGGGCGTGGTGAATGCCGACAC
>CAIPQY010000553.1 GCA_903867275.1 uncultured bacterium
CCGATGGCCATGGTGACGCCGAAGCCCTTCACTTCGGTGCCCGCGAACAGCACCAGCACGGTGCAGATGATCAGGTTGGCGATGTTGCCGTCGAAGATGGCGGCGAAGGCGCGCTGGAAGCCCAGTCGGATGGCGTTGCGCAGCGGCTCCTTGTTGTTCACCAGTTCTTCGCGGATACGCTCGTAGATGAGCACGTTGGCGTCAACGGCGATGGCCATGCTGAGCGCCACGCCGGCGAGACCGGGCAGCGTGAAGGTGGCGTCCATGAACGCCATCACGCCGAAGATCACGAGCGCGTTGACGATCAGCGAAAGATCGGCGATGGCGCCGGCCACCAGGTAGTACAGGATCTTCACGATCGCCAGCACGATCACCGACAGACCGACGGCCGTGAGGCCCTTCTGCAGGTTGTCCGAGCCGAGCGACGGGCCGAGCACGCTGACCGACACGGGCTCGGGGCTCAACTGGCCTTCGAGCGCGCCTGCGCTGAGCACGCGGATCAGGTAGCGGATTTCCTCTTCGCCGAAGCTGCCGGTGATCTGGCCGCTGCCGCCGATGCGGCTCTGCAGCGTGGGCGCGGTGTACACCTGGCCGTCGAGCACGATGGCCATCGGCTTCTGCACGTTGGGGCCGGTGAGGCGGCTCATCTCCTGGCCACCCGACTGGTCAAGCTTGAAGCTGACGCTGGTGCGGCCGAGTTCGTCCACGCCGCGCGAGGCACGCTCGATGGACCAGGGCTTGCCACCCGAGTGCGTCAGGCTGCGATCGGGCGTGGTGTACAGAAGCATGTACACGCGGCCGTCGTAGGAGCCGCCGACCAGGTCGCGACCCGCCAGGAATGCGGCGGGATCCTGCTCGAGTGCGGCGCGCTGCGCGGGCGAATCGGCCCACTGCTTCACGTCGTTGATCGGGAACCACGCGGCGTTCGGGCTCTGCCCGGTCACGGGACCGCGGGCCTTCAGTTCCTCGCGCATCTGCTGCGGGTTCACGCCTTCAGGCGCGCGCTCGCTGACGGCGATGCGGAACTCCAGCACGCCGGCGCCGCGGAACAGGCGCTTCAGATCCTCGGGGTCATCGAGACTGGTGCGCATGCGCTCGTAGTCGGCCCATGCGGCCACCACGCGATCGATCTCGGGACCGGCGATGGGGTTCTCGGTGCGCAGCGTGGTGATGGCCTTCTCGCGGATGCTCGGTCCGGTCTCGTTCTGGCCGTCGGCACCCTTCTTGGGCGCGCCGGTGGCCGGATCACGCACCAGCTGCGGCGCCTTGTCCAGGTTCAGGATGCCCGTCACGCGCGCCTCGCTCAGGCCGCGACCGGCGATGCCATCACGGCTGCGATCAAGCTCGATCTCGGCGCGCGCCATCGCGTCCTCGGTGGCCGGTGACGCCGACGAAGCAAGATCGGCCTTGGCCTTCTGGAAGGCGTCGAAACTTGCCTGCAGCTTCGCGATGCGATCGCGGAATGCCGGATCGGTGCCGCCGAACTGCTCGACGGCCTTTCCTGCCGCAAGGGCCTGATCCAGGTCGCCTGCATCGATGCGGGTGCGCTTCACCAGCGCGCCCAGCGCTTCACGGAACGCGGCCTGCTTCGCCTGCACTTCGGGGCTGGGCAGCGGCATCACCACCTCGATGCGGTCACGGCCCTGCGGCGCGAAGCTGATGTCGAGCACGCCCGTGGGGTTCACGCGCTGCTTCAGCACCTCGATCACCTGCTTCAGCACCTGGTCGCTCTTGGCGTCGGGGGGCAGCTTGACCGCGTAGATCAGGCTGACGCCACCGCGCAGGTCCTTGCCGAGTCGGAGCGTGTCCTTGGGGGGCCACACCATCCACAGCATGAGGAGTGACACGGCGAGGACGGAGGCAAGGTGGAGGCCGATGCGCTTCATGAAGGTGTTCCTGTGCGGAAGTGGTCGAGTGTGCGGTTCAGTCGTTGTCGGCGGCGGCGGCGTCGGCCGGCGCGCTCTTCAGGATCGTGGCGATCGCGTCGCGCGTGAAGGTCAGGCGCACATCGCGACCCTCCTCCACCTTCAGCACCACCACATCGGGCTTCACCTCGGCCACGAAGCCGATCATGCCGCTGGTGGTCATCACGCGATCATGCTTCTTCAGTTCGGCGAGCAGCTTCGCCTTCTGCTTCTTCTGCTTGCGCGCGCTGAAGGTGCTGAGCAGGATCATGCCCACGAGCACCGGGATGAGCACCCAGAACATGTCGGCACCCGGAGGCGCAGAGGCCGGCTGCGTGGCGGTGCCAGGCGCGGCGGTGCCGTTGGTGACGGGTGCGGGTGCCGGCGTTGCGGGCTTGCCGGCGAGCGAAGGTCCATCCTGTGGTGCCAAGGTCATTCGGGGTCTCCAGTGGTCTGTTCACGGGCTGCCGAGAGGCATGGCCAGTCCGTTTCGAGCGCAGACCATGCATTGCAACCGATTGCCCGCCGAATGGCAAGCATGAGCCTCTGGTACAGGCGCACGTTGTGCAGGCTCACCAGGGTCGGACCCAGCATTTCTCCCGCGGAAAACAGGTGCCGGAGGTAGGCCCGGCTGAATCCGCCGGCGCAGGTCTGGCAGTCACAATCGGCCTCGATCGGGGTCTGGTCGTCGGCAAAGCGGGCGTTCCGGAGCCGCAGCGCACCGGTACGGGTGAAGGCCAGCGCGTTGCGTCCATTTCGGGTCGGCAGCACGCAGTCGAACATGTCCACGCCTGCGGCGACGGCGATGGCGATGTCGCGCGGATAGCCGACACCCATCAGGTAGCGAGGCTTTGCGTCGGGCAGCAGCGGCGCGGTGAAGCGAACGGTGTCCGCGATGCGTTCCGGACTCTCGCCCACCGCCACGCCGCCGATGGCGTAGCCGGGCAGCTCGATCTCGCAGGTGCGCGCGGCGCTCTCCTTGCGCAGTTCGAGATGCGTGCCACCCTGCACGATGCCGAACAGCGCCTGCGCTTCGGGTCGCGCGTGCGCCGCCTTGCAGCGGTGCAACCACGCCACGCTGCGATGCATCGCCTCGCGCACGCGCTCCATCGGCACTTCGGCCGCGGCGGGCGGGCAATCGTCGAAGGCCATGATGATGTCCGCGCCGATCAGGTTCTGCGCGCGGATGCTCACCTCGGGCGTCATGCGAACCTTCGCGCCATCGACGAACGAGGAGAACGTGACGCCATCGTCATCGAGCGTGCGGATGTCGGCCATGGAGAAGGCCTGGAAGCCACCCGAGTCGGTCAGGATGGGTCCGTTCCATCGCATGAAGGCATGGCTCGAACCGAACTTCGCGATGCGCTCGGCACCGGGCCGCAGCATGCAGTGCAGCGTGTTGTTCAGGATGATCTGGCTGCCGGTGGAACGCACCTGCTCGGGCGTGAGCCCCTTCATGGCCGCAGCCGTGGCCACCGGCATGAAGGCCGGCGTGTCGAAGACGCCGTGCGGCGTGTGCACGCGCCCCAGCCGCGCGCCGTTCTCGCTTGAACGCTGCAGGATTTCAAGTCGGACGGCCATGCCTAGCGTCGACTCGCCTCGCGAAGCGTCTGGCGCTCGGCATCGGTGAGGCTGTGCAGCCCCTGCTGCTGGATCTTGTCCAGGATGCGGTCGATCTCGGCAACCGCCACCACACCCGAGACGCGACCGCGACGAATGCGTCGCGAGCGACTGGTGGGATCCACGCGACCCATCCAGTCGAAGAGCGCATGCAGCACATCCGGGCGACGGATCAGCACGAAGCCCGCGATGGCGCCACCGAGATGGGCCGCCTCGCCACCCGCATTGTCGAGCCCGAAGAAGATGCTGAGCAGCGCCACGCCCACGAGCGCGTAGGCAAGCGTGCGCAACTGCATCGGCAGCACGAAGAACACCAGCACTTCGGCGCGCGGCGCCAGGAACGCCGAAGCCATGATCACGCCGAACACGCCAGCGCTTGCGCCGACCAGCGGCGTGGTGGCTGCATTCGGCAGCACGAACGGCAGGTGCATGCCCTGCGGCGCATGGGTGCCCAGATAGTTCAGCAGCAGATACATCGCCGCGCCGCAACTTCCGCAGAGCAGGTAGAAGGCCCCGTATCGCTTGCCGCCGAGGTAGCGCTCCACCACCGGTCCGAAGAACCACAGGCCCATCATGTTGTAGATGAGGTGCGCGAGATTGGCGTGCAGGAACTGGAATCCGATGAAGCGCCACACCTGCGGAAATCCGGGGCCGGAGCCGCTGTCGCCGAGCAGCGCCGTGCTGGTGCTGAAGTGCAGCCACGCGTTCAGCGGCGTGCTGCGCAGGGAGAAGGCCAGGCCCACGAGATTGCCGCCCTGCTCGAGCGGCTGCACCCAGACATCCTTGCTCACCAGATGCACGCGCTGCGCCGCCGCGATCACGCCGGGCCCCCATTGCTGCGCGGCCTGCGAGAGCGGGATGGCGTTGCCGGCGGGTTTGGCGGCGGCGAACTCCGGTGGCAACACCGCGCCTTCGAGGGTGGTTCGATCGATCACGATGTTCGAACCGCGCCGGCCACCGAGAAAGCCATCGATCACGAACACCGCCACGCACAGCGCGATGATCACGCCGTTCACGCTCCACCCCTGCATCATGGGACGTGCGCGGGTCTGCGTGCGGTTCCAGTCTCGATCGGCAAAGCCCATCGTGCGAGCCTAGCGGATACCGCCGCCCCCATCTCGCCGCCGTCGTGTGGCAGCCTTCAGCCGCCATCGCTCGCGCATCGAAAGGCTCTTCATGCCGTCGCGATTGATCTTCTCCAGGATGCGGTCGATCTCGGCCTGATCGTCGGAGGGTGCGCGACGCTGCGGCGCGATCCGTTCCGGCCGTTCCTGCATCAGCGCATCGGTCGCCTCCACGCGAACCACGGTCTCGCGGCTGGCGATCCACACCAGCAACGCCAGGGCCGACATCGTCCAGCCGTCGAAGGCGAGTCCCGCCACGAGCAGGGCCACCGCGCACACCACGCCTGCGCGCGCCACAAGATGCGCCGCCGCGCTCCAGCCGCGGCGCTCGGCCAGCGACGCAAGAAGCAACTGCCCGCCCGGGAGCGGAAATGCAGGCAGCGCGCCGAGCGCCAGCGTCACCATCAGGCTCCACTGCAGCAGCCACAGACACTCGATGCCGGCACCCGCACCCGCGAGCGAGAGCTCGCGATACCCCTCCAGACTCCAGGGCAGCGGCACGGCGCCGTTGAGCACGCGCCCTGTCTGGTGGTAGAGCACCGCTCCCACCACCGCAGCCAGAAGCGCCTGCGCCAACCAGCCACTGGCCGCACACCACGCCGAGCCGCCCTCGCGATCGCCTGCATCGGCGGCACAGAGCCCACCAAGCGGCCAGAGCAGCCATTCGTCCAGATCACCGCCCACGCGTCGATAGCACAGCGTGCGCGCCAGCTCATGCAGCAACGAGAGCGCGAAGAATGAAGCCAGCATCATCGCCGTTGGCGGCAGCGCCAGCGTGCGGCCCCCCGCCGACACGCTCGATCGCAGCAACTCCACCGCGATCAGCAGAAGAAAGAGCGCATGCACCCGCACGGAGACGCTGCCAAGACGGCACAGCGGCAACGACCAGGTCATGGGCGACTCCAGGCGCGCGCGTTCGCTGCGGAAATCGCCAGCCACGCCACCGGCTGAAGCGGGCTCCGGTTCGTCGTTCCACGCGCTCATGCCTGCGCGCCTTGCCACAGATGGAATGCCGCGATCGTCTTGCCATCCTGGATGCGGCCGTCACGGATCCATGCAGCCACGGTGTCGGGCGTCTCCAGCAGCACCTCGATGCGCTCACCCGGCTGCAGATCACGCGGCACGGCCGTGAGTCCACGCGCCTCGAAGACATGCATCCACTCATCCGCGAAGCCGGGGCTGGTCAGGAAGGTGCCGATCGCGCGGACATGCTCCGCGCGATAGCCGGTCTCCTCGATCAATTCGCGACCGGCCGCCGATGCCGGGGCCTCGCCAGACTCCAGCTTGCCGGCGCAGAACTCCACCAGCCAGCGCTGCACGCTCACCCGGAAATTGCGGATCAGCACCAGCCGGCCATCGTCCAGGCACGGCACCACCGTGATTGCGCCCGGATGCCGAACGATGTTGCGCGTGTGCTCGTGTCCGGCGTCGTCGCGCCAGGTCACGCGGTCCACGCCGAACACGTCGCCCTGCAGGATTCGGGTGGTTTGCATGAATCGCCTCGGCGGGGATGATACGGGGATGAGCGACCAGCCCGACATCGCGTTGCGCGTGAAGGACCTGCACAAGTCCTTCGGCCCGCTGAAGGTGCTGCGCGGCACCACGCTGGCCTTTCCGCGCGGCCGCACCACCGTGGTGCTGGGCCCCAGCGGCTGCGGCAAGAGCGTGATGCTGAAGCACCTGGTGGCGCTGGAGCGACCGGATCGCGGCGAGGTGTGGTTCGGCGACCAGCGCATCGATCACGTGCGCGAACGCGACCTTGGACCGATTCGCCGCAAGATCGGCTTCCTGTTCCAGCAGAGCGCGCTGTTCGACTCGCTGACCGTGGGCGACAACGTCGCGTTTCCGCTGGTGGAGCACGGGCTCACGCAGATGGGCGCCGATGATCCCCGCGTGGCGCGCGTGCTGCGCATGGTGGGCCTCGAGGAGAAGCTGCGACACATGCCGGCCGACCTCTCGGGCGGACAGCGCAAGCGCGTGGCGCTGGCGCGCGCGATCGTGCTGGAACCCGAGGTGGTGCTGTACGACGAGCCGACCACCGGCCTCGACCCCATCACCAGCGACGTGATCAACGAACTCATCCTGAAGCTGGCCGACGAGATGGGCATCACCAGCATCGTGGTCACGCATGACCTCGCGAGCGCCTTCAAGGTGGCCGATCGCATGGTGATGCTGCACGAGGGAACCGTGCGGCTGGAGGGCGGGCCCGAGGTGTTCCGCGCCTCGCAGGACCCGGTGGTGTCGCGCTTCCTGAAGGGCGAAGCGAACCCCGAGGAACTGGCCGAGATCAACCGCGTGCAGGCGCGCCAACCCGGCGTCGCCGCTTCCGCATAGATTCTCCACCCATGCGACACAGCTGGCAGAATTTCATGGTTGGCCTGTGCACCCTGGTGGCTCTGGCGGGCATGGCCGCCCTGCTGCTGACCTTCGGTGAGCTCACCTTCCTGCTGGAGCGCCGCTTCAGCGTGCCGCTGCGCGTGAACGCCGCCTCGGGCCTGCGCGTTGGCAGTCAGATCATGCTCGAAGGCGTGCCGATCGGCGAGGTGGACAGCATCACGCTGGAATCCGGCAAGGCGCTGCCCGTGCTGATCGTGATGAAGCTCGACGCCAAGCAGGCGATCCCTGCGAACGTGAAGCCCACGATCTCGGCCGGCCTGCTTGGAGGCGGCTCGCGGATCGACCTTCGCATTCCAGCGGCCGCGCAGGCAGGCGAGGTGGCCATGATCGACCCGGCGAACCCGCCCTCGCTCGAGGCGCACTTCTCCACCTTCAGCGACCAGATGGATGCCATCCTCACGCGCCTGAACAGCGGCGAAGGCACCATCGGCCGCCTGCTGAACGATCCGCAGCTGTACAACGACATGTCGGATGCGGCGCAGCGCCTCACCCTGACCCTTCGCGACCTTCAGACGCTGGTTCGCAAGGTGAAGGAAGAAGGCCTCGAACTCAAGTTCTGAGTCCGAGGCCTTCGATTCGATCCAAGTCCAGTCGTGTGCCGCCCCGCGGCGGCCGATGCGCGAATCGACTCAGTCGACCACGATCACTTCCACGCGGCGGCTCTGCTCCTTGGTCTTCAGCGGCACATCCGGGCCGAAGCTGGAGAGCGAGATGGTCTTGCCATCAAGGCCCTTGCCCACCAGGAACTCGCGCACCGAGTAGGCGCGGTCGAAGCCCAGGTGGTAGTTGCTCTTGAAGGTGGAGCGCTTGATCGGATCGGTGTCGGTGAAGCCGGCCACGCGGATGTACTTGCCCGCGTACTTCTGCTTCATCACGCCAACGATCTTGTCCAGGCTCTTCTTGGCGCTGTCCTTCAGGGTGGCCTTGCCGCTGTCGAACAGCACGTCGCCCTCGATGCTCACGTGCACCTCGTTGCCGATGCGCGAGGCGGTCACGCCATCGATGCCAGCGAAGTCGCCATTGGCGGCGGTGGCGGGCTTGCTCGACGCGTCGTTGGCGCGGGCCTCGGCGGCCTGACGCTCACGCTCGGCGGTCTCCAGCGCGGCGTTGCTCTTGTCGAGCTGCTGGCGCAGGCTCTCGTTCTCGGCCTGCAGCGCGGCGGGATCCGGGTTGCTCTTGCAACCAGTCAGTGCGAAGGCGAGGCCGAGGGCGGCGATGGCGAGAATGCGGGTCTTCATGATGCGTCGTTCCTTGAAAATCGTGTTGTGCGAGCGCCGGCGCGTCATGCGCCTGCCGAGGCGAGCATAATGCAAGCGAAACGCGCGTGCAGGGGCCAGTGCGCAGCGCGATCTGGCTAGAAACCGAACAGCGTCCGCGCCAGGGGGCCGACCCATGGTCGACCCAGGAACACGATCACGCACGCCAACGCAAGGTGCGGCCCATACGGGAGTTCGCGCGCCGCCTTGCCACGCATGCGCGCCACGCCGCCACTGCACAGCACCCACAGGATGGCCAGGAAAGGTGCCACCAGGTACGCCAGCAGGCCGTCGCGCCATCCGATCACCGCGCCGGCGGCGGCCATCAGGTGCACATCGCCAAGGCCCATCGCCTCGCGACCGAAGCCCAACGTTCCCAGGATGCGCGTGAGCCAGATCGCCCCCGCGGCCACCAGCAGCCCGAGCGCGCTTGACCCAAGCGCAAGCAGCGGCACCGAAAGCGTGACGTCGTGCACGATCATGCCGCCGATCGCGCACCCCGCCGCGGGAAACATCAGGAACCCGATCTCGCGCAGCATCTCGCGTCGCGCCACCGAGGGCGACACGTCATCGAGTGGATCGATGGTGGCGAAACTGCGTGGCAACCATCCACGCCACAGCAGCAACGCCGCCAGCGCGGTGCCGGCCAATCCACCAAGACCGATGCCGCTCCACATGGGTGTCAGCAGGCCCGACGGCCAGCCACCGATCAGGTGCTCGCTGGCGGCCAGTGGAATGAACGCCTGCGCGGTCATGCTGGTCAGACCCACCGCGATGGCGAGCGACGTGATGCCAAGCGGGATGTAGCCGGTCTCCGCATCGATGAGCGACGCCGCGAGCAGGCTGCTCCACAGCCACAGCACCGCGAACAGCGC
>CAIPQY010000554.1 GCA_903867275.1 uncultured bacterium
GGCGCCGTAGGTGGCGTACGCCACCATCGTCGATCCACTGGACTTGGCGCTGGTCTGGAAGATGGCCCCGCGCACGTTGCTGCCCGTGATGGCCAGCGTGGCGCCATTGCTGTACTTCATGCGCGTCACCGTTCCGGCGGCGCCGCGGATCAGCGGATCGGTGGTCAATGTGTCGACATAGCTGCTGGTCACCGACACATCGTTCAGGTTGAAGGTGATGCCGAACACGTTGGTGGCCACGCCGTTGGTGTTCACCAGGTCATTCAGCACCTCGGCCGCATCAAAGCCGTCGCTGTTGCGATCCGAGCCGCTGTGGTCGGCGATCATGAACAGACCGCCGCCCGCATCCACGAAGCGGATGATGGCCTGCTTCTCGGCGGTGGTGAACTTGATGTTCGGCTCGGTGACGATGTAGATGCCGTAGTTGCTCAGGTCCTGCGCGTTGGTGGCGTCACCGTAGGTGATGCGGCCGGTCACCGGCAGCGTCTCCACCGAGAAGCCCAGCTTCACCAGCGACACGGCCCATGCGGACAGCGCGCCCTTCCAGTAGGTCTCCGATGTCGATGCGGTGATGCCGCTCGCGGCGGGAGTTGGATAGCGGCCTGGGTTGGCTTCACTGCCGGAGCCCGCCACCATCAGGCCCGTCGAGCCGGTGCCGATGTTGTAGGTGTCGGCGTCGATCACCCAGTCGGCGTTCGCGCACATCTCCGCCTTGGTGGCATCGAACAGCACCTTGCCGGGCACGATGGCCCAGGCCGAGGTGATCAGGCTGGTGGCAACCGTGATGCCGATGGTCATCATCCAACGCCTTGATCGGCCTTGCGGCGCACGCTGAATCTGCATGCGTGCAATGTAGGCGCATTGGGCGGCGGATCCAATCAACCGCGCCCGAATCGTCAAGGTTGCGCCGATTGCTCGCCCGTCAGCCCTGTTTGGCGGACTTTCCGTCTTTCACGGACGGATCGTCAGGAATCACCCGCCACGCGTGATCGAAGTTCTTGAAGTACCACGTGTCCGGCGTCATGGGCCGGATGTAGATGCCTGTGGGAATCGCCTTGCCGTTGCAGTCGGTTCCCCCGCCTGCCGAATCCATGATCAACGGAACCTTGTCAGGCCCCACGCCGCAATCGCCAAGGAAGATCGCGACATGGCTGACTTGACCAGTTTTTTCCGGCTTTCGGCTGGTCATGAGCATCAGATCGCCCTTGCGCAGCGACGCCACCAGTTGCTTGTATGCGTCGGGGCCGGAGGGTTTGTCGATGCGCGTCAGGTTCGCCGGCGTGCCGTCGTTGTAGGCGGCGGCCTTCTTCTCCTTGCCGCGAGCCTCGCCATCGCACTGCTTGTGGATGTCGCTGCTGATGCCAAGGCCCAGCGCGTAGTTGTAGACGAAGCTGGTGAAGTTGCTGCAGTCCACACCCTTCGACTGGCCGCCAGCCGCCACCTTCTTCCATGGCCAGTCCTTCGGCGGGTCCCAGTCGGGCAGGTGGTGATGCTGGTAGTCGTAGCCCAGGTACCTGCTCGCCACCATGATCACGCGCTCACGCTTGCGATCGGCGGGCCAATCCTTGCAGCAAGCAGGCACGTCGAAGGCGCGCACCTGCGGTCCCCACTCCGCATCCTTTTTGCGCGTCTCGGCCGTGTACCACTGCTCATGGGGCTTCGCCGAGGACAGCTTCGGGTCGTTGCGCGGCGCGGTACCGGCGTCGGGCAGCAGCTCGCGGGCGCTCCAGTGGAAGGCGAGGGTGTAGGGGCTTCGATAACCCCTGGCATTCGTTGGGCCCTCTGACGCGTCGAACTCGCTGGGGGTGGTCTGCCCTGCCGGTGTGGGCTTGGTCGGTGCGCTCGGGGGCACCGCCACCGCCATCATGGATGGCCAGGAAAGCAGCGCGACAAGCGGAACGGCGTGGATGCGAAGCCAGATGGTGGACATGACTGGAAGGTAACGGGTCACTGGTCGCGGAACGAGCGAATGCAATCCAAACCCGCCACGGGTTCCGTCGGGCGTCGACCCTGCATACGCTTCACCTTCCATGCCTTCCCGCGTGTCAGGACTTCTCTGCATCGTCATGCTCGCGCTGCTCGCCATCGGCGTGGGTGAAGCCCCGTCGCGCATCGAGCATGTGGTGATGGTGTCCGTGGATGGGCTGCGACCCGA
>CAIPQY010000555.1 GCA_903867275.1 uncultured bacterium
AGTACGTGCCCGGATACGGCGAGCTGGATGCGTACAACGGCCGCACCTGCATCACCCCCGAATATCCGCAGGGCACCTACGCGTACTTCGTCACCATCGACGCCAACGGCGTGCCGGCCTATCCCTACATGATCGGTCCCGCCTACTACGGCGTGGTGGACACCCTGAACACCACCAGCGGCAAGATCACGCCTGCGAGCGATGCGGTGAACTACAGCATCTTCGACCTGGACGAATCTGGCAGCACCGACCTCGGCGACCTGTCCTTCATGCTGCTCAGCATCGGTGGTCGCGCACCTGGCGACATCGACGGCGATGGCACCGTGGGCCCAAGCGACATCTCGCTGCTCCTGCTGAACATGTGACGCATGCCGGATCCCTCCGCACATGCCCTGTTCGAGATCCTGGTGCGCGAGCACGCCGATCGTCTGATGGCGTACCTGCGCGCGGTGTCGCGTGACTCGAACACCGCCGACGACATCTTCCAGGAAACCATGATGCGCGCGTGGCGTCGACTCGACAGCTACGACCGCGAGCGCCCCTTCGGCCCGTGGCTGCGCGGCATCGCGCGCATGGTGGTGATGGAAGGCTGGCGCTCGAAGCAGACCATCGCGAGCGAGGCGATGCTGGAGGCGGTGGAGTCGCACGCCTCGCGCTTCGATGGACCGTCGGGCACCGAGTTCAGCGAGCGCCTTGCGCACCTGGACGCCTGCGTGAAGGCGCTGGCCGAGCCATACGCAACCACGATCGACCTTGTGTACCGCACCGGACAGCCGCTGGATGCGGTGGCTGCGCACGTGCAGGAGAACATCGAGACCATCAAGAAGCGCGTGCAGCGCGCCCGAGCCATGGTGGCCGAGTGTCTGCATCGAAAGGGACTTTTCGCGTGACCGACGAAGGCAACATGGATGCGATAGAGCAGGGTGAGCCGGTCGAGACGCAGGCGCGTGACCGCATGGTGCATGGCCTGCTGGTGACCAGGCACGAGCTGCCCATCGATCGCCAGCGCCGCATCCAGGGGCTGATGCAGCGTGTGCAGCGCGAGTCGCTTCGCAACGCGCCGTGGCGCCGCGTGGTGCGGCATCTGGGTGGCCTTGCCGCCGTGGCCGCCGTGCTGGTGGCCGCGCTGGTCATCTCGCCGCGCGAAGTGAATGCCGCCGATCGCGCGCGCGTCGCCGCGCAGAACGAGCGTGCAGCGAAGGATCGTCGCATGATGTTCCTGCTCACGCCGCCGACCGGTCGTGATGCCGATCGGGAGCCACTCACCGGCACGCTGGATGTGCGTGACGCAAGCCACATGGTGCTCACGCTTCGCATGCATGACGGCAAGGAGCAGATCATGGGCCGCAACGGCGATTCGGCCTGGAGCATCGGGCCGCGCGGCGTCACGCGCGTGGACCGCACCGATCGTCCGTGGCCCGTGTGGATCGAGAGCCCGCGCTACGGTCTGGTGGTGGACATGGCCGAGATGCTGGAGACCGGCCTGCTTCCCGACTGGAACTGGAAGCGAGAGGAAGCCGCGAACGTCGAGCCCGGCGTGGAGCGGCTGGTGGCCTCACGCACCAAGGGTCGCTCGGGCGAGCCCGATCGCATCGACGTGCAGATCAACACGCTCACCGGTCGCGTGAAGCGCATGGAGATCAAGTGGCCCGAGGGTGGCATGCCGCGCATGCCGCGTGACGGCATGGACATGCGTGGAGATGGCGAAGGCGACCATCGACCGCCTCCGATGGACGGTCGTCGTCCGCCGCGCGGAGATGGCGACGGCATGGGTTCGGCGGAAGGCCATCGTCCACCACCACGCGGTGACGGTGAAGGCACGCCACCGATGGACGGACGCCGCCCACCCCGCAACGATGGCGAAGGCATGCAGCGCGGTGCACCAGGTCGCGGCCCCGATGGCCCCGGCGGCGGTCCCGGCAACGTGCCGATGGGTCCTCCCGGCAGCATCGTGATCGTGCCGGAGCCGCCGGTCACCTTCACTGATGACTGGTTCACGGCCGAGCATCACGCGCCCAAGGCCACCACGCAGCCATGAAGTGCGGCGTCGCCATGCTGGTTGCCCTGTGCGTGGCCGCCGGTGATGGTGCCACCAAGGACGTGGTGGTGGCACCGGCAGGCACCTTCACCATGAGCGCGCTCGATCAGGGTGCGGGCCAGTTCGAGGCCGATGGTGTGACGCGTCGCCCAGGCACCGTGGTGAACATCGCCAAGCCGCTGCAGGTGAGTCGCACCGAGATCACGCAGGGCGAATACCAGAACACGCTGCACCGCAATCCATCCAAGTTCAAGGATGCCGCCGATGCCGCGTTGCGTCCGGTGGAGCAGGTCACGCTGTTCGACGCGGTGGAGTACTGCAACGCGCGCTCGAAGCGCGATGGCCTGACGCCGCGCTACGCGCTGGACAATCTTGCACGGCGCACCGACGGCGGCATCGACTTCGCGGTGGTGAAGGATGTCGGCGGTCCCGGTTGGCGGCTGCCAAGCGAGGCCGAGTGGGAATACCTGTGCCGCGCCGGCACCACCACCGCCTGGTGCTTCGGCGACGACGAGCAGGCCATCGGAACCTTCTCGTGGAGCCGTGATCAGTCGAGTGGCAGCACCCACGCCGTGGCCGGCAAGAAGCCGAACGCCTGGGGCATCTTCGACATGCACGGCAACGTGTTCGAATGGTGCTTCGATGCGTCGGCCGGGCCCGGTGTGCGCCAACCCTTCCGCGGCGGAAGCTGGTTCAACTGCCCGGTGTGCGCCAAGTGCGACAGCCGCAGCATGGGCGATCCAACCACGCGCGAGGCCACGCTTGGCTTTCGCGTGGTGCGCACACCCGACTGAACCGCTGGATCACAGGTCGCCGGCGGGAATGCGCGTGGCAAGCGCGCGCTGACCCTTGGCCATGCGCACGATCCACACATCCTTCTGTGGCACGGGGCCGTTGGCGTAGGAGATGACGCCGCTCGCGCCGCGGTAGTTCTGGATCTTGCCGATGGCCTTCGCCACGGCGGCGGGGGTGGTGTTCAGCGGTCCGCCCGAGTTGTTCACGGCCATCTGCATGATCATGGTGGCGTCGTAGCCCAGCGCCGCGAAGCCGTTTTCGGGCGGCTTGCCGTAGGCATTGGTGTAGGCATTGGCGAAGGCGCGCGCTTCGGGTGTGGCGCCGGTGCCGAACCATGCATGCGTGGTGAAGTACACGCGCTCGGTCAGCTCCGGTGGCGCGGTGTCCATGAAGCCGCAGTCGAGCCCGTCGCCACCGATGACCGGCTTGCCAGGCAGCGCCGCACGCACGCGCGCCAACGCGTCCGGCAGCGTGTCGGGCTCCACGGCCAGGTACACGAAGTCCACGCCGTCCTTCGAGCCAAGATCCTTGATCGCCTGCGCGGCGCCGCTGTCGCGGATGTCCACGCGCGCCACCACGCTGCCGCGCAGCTTGCTGAAGTAGTCGCCGAAGTAGCGCTGCAGGCCGCGCGTGTAGTCGTACTTCGAGTCGAACACGATCACGCCGCGCTTGCCGAAGGTCTTGCCCGCATAGATCGCCGCCGCATGGGTCTGCGCGTCGTCGCCGAAGCAGGCCAGGAACACGTTGCGACCGCAGCGATTGGGCAGCGTTGGATCGGTGGCACCGATGATCATGAAGGGCTTGCCGGCCTTGGTGAACACGGGCACAGCCGCCAGCGCCACATCGCTGTCGGTGCAGCCGATGCCGGCGATGCTGTCGCGCTCCAGGCTTGCGGCGGTGACGGCGGGCGAGGGCGCCACATCGGCCTGCAGCAGCGTGAGTCCGGGCAGTTTCGAGCCACGCGCGGCTGCCTGGATGTCGCCGTTGGCCACGGCCAGCTGCGCACCGGCGGCCGCGTTGCCGCCGAAGTCGGCCTGCGGGCCCGACAATTCCACCAGCAGGGCCGATGCCTGCGGTGGACGCGTGCACGCGAACGGCATGCATGCGATGGCGGCGAGCGACAGGATCCGGGCGATGATTCGAGGCTGCATGGGCGTGGAGTCTAGATGCCAATCCGGTCCTGCACCGTTGCTCGTACCATGCGTTGTCCATGCTTCCGCGCCTCGCCATCCTCGGTCGTCCCAATGTCGGCAAGAGCAGCCTGTTCAACCGGCTGGCTGGCAAGCGCATCTCCATCGTGGATCCCACGCCCGGCGTCACCCGCGATCGCGTGTCGGCCGCCATCACGCTGAAGCCCACCCACGGCCCGGCGCGCGCATGGGAAGTGGTCGATACCGGCGGTTGGGGCGTGTACACCACCGAGAAGAACCGCATCGACGACGCCGGCAAGGACCTGGCGAACCTCACCCCCGACATCGAGCACCAGATCATGGCGGCCGCCGAGGTGGCCGACGTGATCCTGTTCACCATCGACGTGCGCGACGGCGTGATGATGCTGGACCGCACGGTGGCCGAGCTGCTGCGCAAGCGCGGCTACGCCACCAAGACGCTGCTGGTGGCCAACAAGGCCGATGACCGCAGCTTCGAGGCCGCCGCGCAGGAGGCCACGCGACTCGGTTTCGGCAATCCCATCTGCGTCAGCGCCAAGAGCGGCAACGGCCTGCAGCGCCTGCGCGACTTCATCTGCGCTCGGCTGCCCAAGAAGATGGACGACATCGACGAGGAGACGCCGGGCAGCGACCTGCGCGTGGCCATCGTGGGTCGCCGCAACGCGGGCAAGAGCAGCATCGTGAACCAGCTCGCGGGCGAGCCGCGCGTGATCGTGAGCGAGATCGCCGGCACCACGCGAGACAGCGTGGACGTGCGCATCCAGATGGGCGAGCGCGCCATCACCCTGATCGACACGGCCGGCGTGCGCAAGCGCAAGAGCTGGGATGGCGACATCGAGTTCTACGCCAACACGCGCACCACCGACGCCATCGCGCGCGCCGACGTGGCGTGGCTGCTGCTGGACGCCACCGAGAAGAGCAGCCAGATCGAGAAGCAGCTCGCCGGCCAGCTGACCGAGGCCTTCAAGCCCACCATGATCGTGGTGAACAAGTGGGACCTGGTGCAGAAGAAGCTGACGCCGAAGAACTATCAGGACTACCTCACGCAGGAATTCCCCGGCCTGGAGTTCGCGCCCATCGTGTTCGTGAGCGCCATGGCGGGCACCGGCCTGCGCGATGCGGTGGCCATGAGCTTCTCGCTGCGCGATCAGGCGAACCATCGCGAGGGCACCGGTCGCGTGAACGCCGCCGTGCGTCGCATCCTCGAGGAGCGCGGACCCAGCAGCAAGCTGGGCACCAAGGCCAAGGTGTTCTACGTGAGCCAGATCGCGGTGAACCCGCCGACCATCGCCATGGTGGTGAACAAGCCGGCCATGTTCGAAGGCCAGTACGAGCGCTACTTCCTGAACCGCCTGCGCGAGGAGCTGCCCTTCAGCGAGGTGCCGATCAAGCTGCAGTTCAGCGCGCGCAAGCGTTGGCAGGACGGCGAAGGCGGCATCGTGCCGCAGCCGGCCATGCAGTCCGCGTCCGATGACGATTCGGTGATCGAGGCGCCGCAGCGCCGCGTGCGCCGACAGGGCAACGCCGAAGGCCGCGCCTACGGCAAGGTGAAGCCGAAGACCATGGAGCGTGCGGATGCCAAGGCACCGCGCACTGGTGGTCGCGGCAAGCCTGCCAAGCGCAAGCCTGCAGGTGGCAAGCCTGCAGGTGGCAAGCCGACGGGTGGCAAGCCAACCAAGCGGGCGTCCGCTGGCGGCAAGTCCGCCGGCGGCAAGCGCGGTTCGCGTCGCTGAATTCGATCAGCGACGACCGCCGCCACCGCCGCGTGCAGCACCTGCCGCTGCGCCACCGCGATTCTCGCCGTTGTTGCGGTAGTTGCCGCCGCGGTATCCAGCATTCGCGTTGCCGCGGTTGCCAGGATTGTCGAAGCGCTGGTTGGCCGCATGGAATCCGCTGGCCTGACCATTGTTGGGTCGACGCCACGCCTGATTCCATCCACCGCGATCGGCGAAGGCGTTGTTGTAGAAACCACCACCGGCCGCGAACGGTGCGTTGAAGTCACCGCCCACACCCGCGCGATTCCACGCGGCACCGGGGCCACCAACGCCACCGACGCCGCCCACGCCACCAACACCGCCGACGCCATTGCGCATGCCGCCCCATGTGCTGGCGCGCGCCAGTTCACCGTTGTTGAAGCCCGCGCGATTCGCCACCGCGTTGGTGCCGTTCCAGCGGTTCAGTCCGGCCTGACTCCAGTTGTGCAGACCATTGTTCCACGCGCCGTAGTTCGGGTGCCAATGGTCGTACCAGTTGCTCCAGTTGTTGTAGGCGCCCCAGCGACCATAGCCCCACGCGTACGCCGCGCCGTAGCCGCCGTACCAGCCCCAGCCGGGATAGCCACCGTAGTACACATCGGGATACACGGCGGGGTAGTAGCCGTCGTAGCCATAGTCCGCATCATCATCGCCCGACATCGGCGTGTAGGTGCCGGTGTCCTGGTCGTAGTTGTCGGCGCTGCCGTAGGTCTGCGGATAGTTCTGCGCGCTGCCATCGGATGCGGTGGCGCTGGCGTAGCTGTAGCCGGTGCCGAACACCGCGGCGCCATCCTGGATGTAGGTGCCCAGATAGCCCGCGGTGTAGCCGAAGGTCACCGAGTCGGCCGAGGTTCCGTACACCTCGACGAAGGTGCACGGATACACCGGGCAGGTGGCGGGAATGCCGTAGATGGCTTCCGGCACCTGATCGCACAGCGACCATGGACCGTTCGCGTTCGCAGCCTTGAACCACGCGGCGTTGTCGCAGCAGTACACCACACCACCCAGCTCGATCACCGGCTGGCTGGCGTTGGTGGCGTACTGCAGGCTGGTGCCCTGGATCGGCGTGAAGGTGGGCGTGCCCGCGAACTTCACGTCGCACTGCGCGGTGGCGCGGTTCAGCAC
>CAIPQY010000556.1 GCA_903867275.1 uncultured bacterium
AGCGTGGCCGTGTGCCCGGCACGCTGCAGCGCCGCCGCGATGTCCATGAATGGATGCACATCGCCATGCGAACCGACGGTGAGCAGGAGCACGTTCATGGGTTCGGCGGTCGTCAAGCGTAGGCAGGGCCTGCGCACGCACCGCGGCGCGTCAGGGCTTCATGCACTGCACATTCAGGCTGATCGGCACGTCGCCGAACTTGCCTTCCGACGTGTCCTTGAACAGGCCAAAGCTTGCCACGCGTCGCACATCGCGGAATCCGTGATGTTCCAGCAGGCCGCGCAGGATGTTGAAGGAAAATCCGGTCTTGTGGAAGTCGTAGGGCTCCGTCTGCCCGCCCATGATCATGCGCTGCACGAAGAAGTGCGCGTCCAAGTCATGCGCCGTCTGCAGGAACAGGTTGCACAGCACCTCCAGGTCGGGCACCGCCACGCGCAGCACACCACCCTTCATCAGCACGCGCGCCGCCTCGTTCAGGGCCTTGGGCAGTTCGGTCACGTAGCCCAGGTGCTCGTACACATGTGACGCGTACACCTCGCTGGCGCTGCCGTCGGCGAACATGGACAGGTCCTGGCAGTCGCCGCGCACATCCACGCCTGGGCGGTCCTCCACGTTCACGATGGTCCAGCCTTCCTTCACTTCCCAGCCGCCGAGATGCAGCTTCAGGGGGCGCTTGGTGGTACCGGGCTTGGGTGCTTCGCTCATCGGGGCTCCTTGAATCCCAAGGGTAGCGGCCCCGCCGCTCACAGCATCCAGCTTGCCATCAGCGTGATCACCACGATGGCGATCAGGTTCAGCGCCAGTCCCACGCGCATCATGGCGGTGTGCGGCAGCAGGCCGGTCGCGTACACCATGGCGTTGGGTGGCGTGCCCACCGGCATCATGAAGGCGTAGCTGGCGGCGAAGGCGGCCGCGATCACCAGTCGCTCGGGCGGCACGCCAAGATCCGGCGCCAAAGCGCCCAGAATGGGCACCGCCGTGGCGGTGAGCGCGGTGTTGCTGGCGATCTCGCTGGCGAACACCAGCGCCGTCACCACGCAGGCCAGCATGGCGATGGCGGGCAAGCCACCGAGGCCGGTGAAGCTCTGGCCGATCGCATTCGACAACCCGGTGCGTTGCATGGCATCGGCCAGCGAAAGGCCGCCGCCAAACAGGATGTACACGCCCCACGGCAGTCGTTCCGCTGCGCGCCACTGCATCAGGGGCTTCCACGGCCGCACCTGCGCCGGCAGAACGAACAGCAGCGTGGCCGCGGCGATCGCCACGGCGCCATCGCTCAGTTGCGCCGGCTTCCACGCCGCAGGCCACAGCGGCGCAGTCACCCACACCAGCACCGTGGCCAAAAAGATGCCCGCGCTCAACCACCCTGCCGCCGCGAAGGGTCGCGGCTGCTGCCGGTGCAGCGCATGCAGGCTGAGCCCGCGAATGGGATACATGCGCACCATCACCGCGATCACCAGCGGCGCGAACAGCAGCGCCACCGGCGCACCGAAGCGCGACCAGGTCATGAAATCGATCGGCGTGCCGGCATCGGTGAGATACTTGGCTGCGAGGGCATTGGGCG
>CAIPQY010000557.1 GCA_903867275.1 uncultured bacterium
CAGCTGGTCGATGGTCTCGAGTTCTTCCTTGATCTCGAGCGCCTTGGTCACGTCCATTTCCTGACGGCCGGTGAAGGCGTAGCGCGAGGCGAGCTGCTCCACCTGATAGCGCTCGCTCAGGCGCTCGATCAGCGGCAGCAGGCGGCGCGCGAACAGGCTGCGCTCGTCGAGGCGGTACCACAGGCGCTCGAGTTCGCGCAGCTGCTCCTCTTCAACGTGCTTGCGGAAGTGCGGCTCGATCTCCTTCGGCGCCTGCATGCCCGCGGCCAGTCCGTGGAAGGCTTCGCGTGCCAGCGTGCGGGCGTGGCTTGATTCGTAGGTGCTCAGGATGCGGCGCTTGCGCTCTTCCAGCATGGCGCGCAGGCTTTCAAGGCTGGGGCCCAGGCCTTGGATGCTGGCCGGATCGATGTCGATGGCGTTGGCCAGTTCCGCGTCGGTGAATTCGCGCGTGGAGCCATGCATGAGCAGGTGCTCGAACGCGGCGCCAAGCGCATCGCCGCCCGGCTTGGCCGCGGGCGGAAACGCCACGGGGTCGTAGCCGAGGTAGGTGTGGATCACGCCACCAAGCGGTGGCAGGTCATCGGGCGTGGTGGGTGTGGGATCGGGCATCGCCCTCACCG
This sequence comes from uncultured bacterium, assembly GCA_903867275.1. GTDB lineage: Bacteria > Planctomycetota > Phycisphaerae > Phycisphaerales > SM1A02 > SYAC01. The sequence goes on from CAIPQY010000557.1 coordinate 621, forward strand.
CACCTGGTAGGTGATGCGTCCGTGCTTCTCGCTGCGCGACACCTTGTCGGTTGCATGCAGTCCGGCCAGCACGAATTCCACGCAGCTGGCGCGCACGGCCGCGTCGCTGGCGCTGTTCACCTCGAAGGCCTTCTCCCATGCCGGCGGCACGCGCTGCAGACGCTCGGCGTACTGCGCGCTTGGAAGCTGGTCGCCCACTTCCACCTTCACGCCCTTGGAGAAGATCTCGGCGATCGCCTCCATGCCGTGCTGATCCACGTATTCCTGGAACACCGCACCCACGGCTTCCGTGACCAGCGCGTCGATCACCTGACGCTCGGTCATCTGGTGGCTGCCCATCAGGTCGAGTTCCAGCTTGCCCGCGCCGCTGCTGGCCAGATGCGCCAGATCGCTGATGCGCGGCACGGCCGGCGTTTCGCCAAGCTGGATGGCGCGACGACGCGCGCTGGCCACCATGGTGCGCCAGTTGCTGGCGCTGAAGCGCGCGCTGACGCCGCTGGCGTGATCCACGAAGCGGCTCTTGCGCGCCTGGATGCTGATCTGCTCGATGATCGCGTCCATGAAGGGCGGCACCTTCACGGGCCAATCGCCGCCGAGATCCATGCCCGCTTCCTGACGGGTGATCGCCTCGCCCAGCGCGCGCTCGAGCGGATAGTGCGTCTGGATCACGCTGCCGATGCGGTCCTTCAACTGCGGGATCACCTTGCCGCTGCGGTTGTAGGTGGTGGGGTTGGCGCTGAACAGCACAAGGATGTCCAGGTCGAAGCGGATGGGGTAGCCGCGGATCTGCACATCGCGCTCTTCGAGCACATTGAACAGGCCCACCTGCACCAGCTCGTCGAGGTCGGGCAGCTCGTTCATGGCGAAGATGCCGCGATGCGTGCGCGGGATCAGGCCGAAGTGCAGCGCCTGCTCGCTTCCCATCGCCTCGCCGGCGGCCAGCTTGCTTGGATCGATCTCGCCCACCACATCGGCGAACTTGGTGCCGGGTGCCAGGCGCTCGGCGTAGCGATCCTCGCGCTTCCACCACGCGATGGGCACGCGCTCGGGTGGCAGCGTGGCCAGCATGTCGCGGCCGGCGCGGGTGATGGGCTTCTCGGGGTCTTCATGCACCGGGCAGCCGGGAATGTCGAGGTACGGCACCCACGGATCCAGGAAGCGCACCAGCGCGCGCATGAGTCGGCTCTTGCCCTGACCCTTTTCGCCAAGGAACAGCATGTCGTGGCCCGCAAGGATGGCGTGCGCGATTTCGGGCAGCACCGTGCTGTCGTAGCCCAGCACGCCCGGGAACAGCGTCTCCTTGGCGGCCAGCATGCGCGTGAAGTTGTCGCGCAGCTCGCTCTTCACCGGGCGGCTCTTCCAGCCGCTGGCACGCAGTTCGGCCAGGGTGCGGATGGTGGGGGGCGTGGCGGTGTCGAGGGTGCGGGGCATGGGGTGGCATTCGCCGGCGAAGCGGCGATGGATGCGACAGGGTGCGCTGCCCTCGCGAAGGGCGAAAGAGCCTGTTTCTAGCGATCCTGACCGCGGTGATCACGCGGCGCGCCGAAGGCCTGGCTGCCCAGCCATCCCTTCCACCAGAAGTAGCCCATGAAGCCGCCGGCGGTGAGCAGCATCAGTGCCAGCGCGAACGGGTAGCCGTAGTGCCAGGTGAGTTCCGGCATGTTCCATGGGCTGTCGGGATGGAAGTTCATGCCGTACACGCTGGCGATGAA
>CAIPQY010000558.1 GCA_903867275.1 uncultured bacterium
AGCGTGGCCGCATCGACGGTGTTGCGGATGGCGGCGTAGGCGCTGAGCGCCGGAATGGCGATCAGCAGTCCCCAGAAGGTGGTGACCAGCGCGGTGCCGATGCCCGAGGCCAGCATCACGGGATCGGCGTTGCCGCCGGTGCCTGCGATGGTCTGGAACGCCACGATCATGCCGTACACCGTGCCGAACAGGCCGATCATGGGGCTCACCTGGCCGAGCACGTTCAGCATCTCCAGTCGGCGGAAGCGCTTCACCGCCACTTCCTCGCCCGCCTGCTCTGCCGCGCGCAGCATGGCGGCATGGCCCGCGGGCGCCTGCTCCAGCGCCGAGCGCAGCACCAGGCTGTAGTCGCTCGCCTCGCCGCTCACCAGCTGCAATGCCTTCGCGTCGTCGCCCGCGCCAAGCATGCCTTCCACCTCGCGCGCGAACTTCTCGGGCAGGATGCGGCGGCGGCGATTCACGTTCCACAGCGTGCCGATCATGGACACGTTCACCACGCTCAGCAGGATCAGCAGCCAGATCATGCTGCTGCCCACCCACTCGATGCGACTCTGTCCGTCGGCACCCGTCTCGAGCGTGTAGAAGAACAGGCTTCCGAAGCCCTGATCGGCCAGCGCCGGCGCGGCGACGAGAAGCGTGGCAAGTGCGACGAGTGTGCGGCGTGTCATGCGTTACTCCTGGTTGTTGTCGAGGCCGAGTTCCTTGCGGCCAAGGTAGCGATATCCATCGGCGCCGCCGTGCTCGCGTGCCAGTCGCTCCAGCGTTCCCGACGGATCGGGATCGAGGAACTGCACGCACTGGATGCGCACGGGGCGGTTGTGGGTGGCGGGGTCGCGCGGGTTCATGCGATCCAGCGCCTCCATCAGCGTCTTCTCCGAGATCTCGTAGTCGCCTGCGCCGGTGATGTCGGCGGAGAGCAGGAAGATGATCTCGGGCTTCAGCACCATCGCCGCCTCGAGCGCGGCCAGCGGATTGCTGCGGCCGGCGGGAATCATCTTCGTGTCGATCCACTGCACCGCCTCGCTGAGGCGCTCGGGCGTGGCCGGCTGCAGCGCGCCGCCCGGCGGCACCGTCACCGCATCGCCGCGCTGGAAGAAGATCACACCGAACTGCTGGCGCGGATCCAACTTCATCATGCTGCGGCGCAGTTCCTCCACGATCTGCGGAAAGCTGCCCACCAGACTGCCGCTCGCGTCCACCACGTACACGATGCGGCGCGCGTTGCTGGCGCGCAGGCCCACGAAGTCCACCTGAATGGGCCGCGAATCGCCGCCCAGCTTGCCCATCTGGTGCGCGGCCAGCGAGATCGGCGGCTCGGCCTTGCGGATGGCCACCAGCGCATCGCCCGCGGCGGCGCGCAACTGTTCGCTCACCGCGGCGCTGGGCGCGCTTGGAAGCGCGGCCGCGGCGGGGTTCGCGGCGCTGCTTGGCGGTCCCATCTGCGACACCAGCGTGGCAGTGGGGGCGTACACGGGCTGCTGGAAATCCATCACCAGTGCTGGCGGCGGCGTTGGCTTGGCGGCGAAGTGCGCGGCGGTTGCGGCGAAGGCGATCACCACCACGGCCAGGCCGGCGTGCAGACCCATGCTGGTGACCCAGCTCACCAGCGCCGCGAAGTGACGCTTGCGGATCGGTTCACCACCCAGCCGTCGCACGGTCTCTGCATCAAGTTGCGTGATGGCGGGGCGATCCGTCGACATGACCGTCATTCATTCCGCGGCGGCGGGCTTGGCTGCGGACTTCCTGCCGCCCTTGCCACCCGAGCCCTTCATGAGCGAATCCACCGATGGTGCGCCCGCGCCCAGCATGAACAGCGACAGCGGCAGCAGCGTGGCGGCCACCCAGGTGGTGGCCACGTGCGATTCGTCGGGCGACCAGTTCCACGCCATCGCCGTGCCCAGCTGCGGCCACACCACCTTCCACAGGTGGAAGGCGCCGATCACGGCCAGCGGCAGCGCGAACAGGCGCGTGAAGAAACCAAGCAGCATCGCCGCGCCACCCACCAGTTCCACGCACGACACGGCCCACGCTGCAAGCAGGGGTTGCGGAACGCGCGCGTCCTGCAGTCGCAGCGCGAGTCGGTTCAGTGCGCGCATCTTCGATGTGCCATCCGCGTCATCGGCCATCGGCGCGCGCAGCGACGCGGGCTTGGCGCGCTCCACCACCTTCTCGAAGGCCTCGGCGGGCGAACCCATCGCCTCGATGCGCTGCGCCTCGTCGGTGGTGAATCGATCATGTCCGAAGATGGCGTGGATGCCCGCGGGCAGGAACACCATGCAGACGATGATGCGCGCGAAGAGCTTGGTGAGGTTCTGTGCCACGCGATGTGCCGCCTCCTGCGGCCTGTGAGCGAGGGGACTCCGACCCCGTTCCAGCGGTCGGCATGCTAACGCGAACGCGTGTGCGGCGACCCGTGGCAGCGCATGCAGCGTGCTAGCATCGCTTGCTCCACGCGGGCGTGGCGAAATGGCAGACGCGCTGGATTTAGGTTCCAGTGGGGTAAAACCCATACAGGTTCAAGTCCTGTCGCCCGCATTCCGATGTTGCTGACGGCGCACGTGCCCAACATGGCCAATCACCCCCACAACGCCGACTGGTCGCCTGATGCCTGGAAGGCCTGCACCGCCACGCAGCAGCCCTCCTATCCCGATGCGTCCGAACTGCAGTCGGCGCTGGCCGAGTTGGCCAGCCTGCCGCCGCTGGTGACCAGCTGGGAGATCGAGGCGCTCACCAGCCAGATCGCCGATGCGCAGGTGGGCAAGCGCTTCCTGCTGCAGGGGGGCGACTGCGCCGAGACCTTCGACGACTGCCGCAGCGCCGCCATCGCCAGCAAGTTGAAGATCCTGCTGCAGATGAGCCTGGTGCTGACGCACGGTGGGGGCAGGCCGGTGATCCGCGTGGGTCGCTTCGCCGGTCAGTACGCCAAGCCGCGCACCGATGACACCGAGACGCGCGACGGGGTGACGCTGCCCACGTACCGCGGCGATCTGGTGAACAAGCCCGAATTCACCGCCGCCGCGCGCGCCGCGCAGCCGTGGCGCATGGTGCAGGCGCACGCGCGCAGCGCCATCACGCTCAACTTCATCCGCTCGCTGGTGGACGGCGGCTTCGCCGACCTGCATCACCCCGAATACTGGGATCTGGATTTCGTGCAGCACAGTCCGCTGCACGACGAGTATCGCCGCATGACGCGCGAGATCGGCCAGAGCCTGCGCTTCATGGAGACGCTGGCGGGCGCGCCGGTGCACGAGATGCGCCGCGTGGACTTCTTCACCAGCCACGAGGGATTGCTGCTGCCCTTCGAGCAGGCGCAGACGCGCCAGGTGCCCAGCAAGCAGGGGTGGTGGGATCTGTCCACGCACCTGCCATGGATCGGCTACCGCACGGCGGTGCCGGGTGAGGCGCATGTGGAATTCTTCCGTGGCATCCGCAACCCGATCGGCGTGAAGGTGGGACCGGGCACCACGCCCGAGCGACTGCTCGAACTGCTGTCGGTGCTGAACCCCGGCGAGCAGCCAGGCAAGATCGTGCTCATCCACCGCTTTGGTGCGCATTCGATCGCCAAGTCGCTGCCCCAGCTGTTGGATGCCGTGCAGAACGCCAAGCGCCGCGTGCTGTGGACCTGCGACCCCATGCACGGCAACACCGAGCTGGTGCGCATCGCCTCGGGCCCGCATGCCGGCACGCAGGTGAAGACGCGCAAGTTCGACCACATCCTGGCGGAAGTGGAGCAGGCCTTCGAGATCCATCGCATGAAGGGTTCGGTGCTCGGCGGCGTGCACTTCGAGCTGACCGGCGAGGAAGTGACCGAGTGCACCGGCGGTGCGCGCGGGCTTTCCGACGAGGGGCTGATGGCCGCCTATCGCAGCCGGGTGGACCCGCGCCTGAACTACGAGCAGGCGCTCGAGATGGCCCTGCGCATCGCCCGACGCCTCGGCGGCTGACCGCAGCCTGCGGCCTGAGCCGGATACGGCTACATTCTTCCCTTCATGCTTCCTCAGAAGGCGCGGCAGAATCGACGCGTGGTCATCACTGGCATCGGCCCGATCGCACCAGCCGGTCTGGGCATCGATGCCATCTGGAGCGCGCTGCTCGAGGGCCGCAGCACCGTGGGCCTGTGCACCACCTTCGACGCCGCCGGCTTCGCGTGCCCCTTCGTGGCGCAGCTGCCCGCCGATCGCTTCGACGTGAAGCAGGTGGTGCCCAAGAGCTACCGCAAGGCCACCAAGGTGATGGCGCGCGACATCGAGCTGGCGGTGGGTGCCGCGCAGGAGGCCGTTCGTGCCGCGGGCCTGATCACCAAGGCGAACGAACCCGCCGACGGCAAGACAACCATCCCGGTGGATCGCATGGGCTGCCACATCGGCGCCGGCCTGATCGCCGCCGAGGAGAACGAGCTCACGTCCGCGCTGGCCACCAGCCGCAAGCCCGACGGCAGTTTCGACATCGCCGCCTGGGGCGCCACCGGCATGCAGAACCTCACGCCGCTGTGGATGCTGAAGTACCTGCCCAACATGCTGGCGTGCCACGTGACCATCTGTCACGACTGCCAGGGCCCCTCGAACACCATCACCTGCGGCGAGGCGAGTGCGCTGCTGTCGGTGGGTGAAAGCATGCGCGTGATCGGCCGTGGCGCGGCGGATGCGTGCCTGAGCGGAGGCGCCGAGAGCAAGGTGAACCTGATGGCCATCCTGCGCCAGCACTTCGCGGGCCGACTGGCCAAGGCGAGCGCGAGCGACGATCCCAGCAAGGTGGTGCGGCCATTCGCCAAGAACGCCATCGGCGGCGTGCCCGGCGAGGGCGGCGGCATCCTGGTGCTGGAGGCCGCCGAAAGTGCGCAGGCGCGCGGCGCCGCGGCGCTTGCGGAACTGGCCGGTTTTGGTGCAAGCCAGAGCTTCTGCCCCGACACGATCGGCGCCGATCCGGCGCGTGATGGCGAAGGCATTTCCGACGCCATGCAGGCCGCGCTCGACGATGCCGGCATGAAGGCGGACCAGATCGACGCCGTGGTGCCCTACGGCTGCGGCGCGCCTGCGCTGGACGCCGCCGAAGCCGCGGCCATCCGTCGCGTGTTCGGCGATCGCGCGGCAAAGCTGCCGCTGATCACCATCGCGCCCGTCACGGGAAGCTGCGGCGCCGGCTTCGGTGCGGTGGCCGCCAGCGTGGCGGTGCAGTGCCTGCGCACCGGCATGTTGCCCGCGCGCATCAACGGTGATGACAGTCTGGGCCTGGATGCGGGCCCCGTCGCCGCACGCAAGGCCGATGTGAAGTCGATCCTGGTGTGCACGCCCAGCCTCGGCGGGCAGAACGCGGCCATCGTGCTTCGGAGGTTGGCATGAGCGAACCACGCATCGTCGTCACGGGCATCGGTTGGGTCACGGGCCTTGGTCACTCCATCGACAGCGTGTGGAAGCGCCTGCTCAACGCCGACAGCGGCATGGAGCCCACCACGCGATTCGATGCGCGCACCTTCCCGACCAGCTTCGCCGCCGAGGTGAAGAAGGACTTCGATTTCCGCGGCTTCGTGAAGGATCCGGCCGTGCACGCAAGCGCCGGCCTGAACAGCCAGTTCGCGCTCGGTGCGGCCAGCCAGGCGTGGAAGCAGAGCGGCCTCGACGTGAAGCCGCCCAAGGATCCGCGCCGCGTGGGCCTGTATCTGGGTGCCGGCGAGGGCGTGCTTGATTTCGACAACTACGTGGCCACCATGCTGCACGCGTGGGACGCCGCGGGCGCCAAGGTGGACGGCCTGAAGTGGGCGGCCGAGGGCCTGAAGCGCATGGATCGCCTGCGCGAGATCGAGCAGGAGCCCAACATGCCGCTGGCGCACCTGGCGCGCGAGTTCAACGCGCGCGGCCCGGCGTACAACTGCCTCACCGCCTGCGCGGCCAGCACGCAGGCCATCGGCGAGGCGTTCAGCATCCTGCGTCGCGGCGACGCCGACGTGATGATCGGCGGCGGCACGCACACCATGATCCATCCGCTGGGCGTGACCGGCTTCAACCGCCTCACCGCGCTCAGCGAGCGCAAGGGCGATCCCACCGAGGCCAGCCGTCCATTCAGTGTGGATCGCGGCGGCTTCGTGATGGGCGAAGGCAGCGGCATCGTCATCCTGGAGACGCTGGAACATGCCATGCATCGCGGCGCCACGCCGCTGGCCGAGGTGAAGGGCTACGGCAGCAGCTGCGACGCCTATCGCATCACCGACATCCAGCCCGAGGGTCGCGGC
>CAIPQY010000559.1 GCA_903867275.1 uncultured bacterium
AGATCGACATTCGCCGTCTGCACGATGCGGGCCATCACGGCGCGGGCGTGGTGATCGGCATCCTGGACAGCGGTTTCCATCGCACGCATCAGGCGTTCTTCAGCGCGGAACATCCGCTGCAGGTGATCGCCGAGTGGGACTTCGTGAACAATGATGGCAACACGGACATCCAGCCTGGCGACGACTCGCAGCAGCACAAGCACGGCACCTGGATCCTGGGAACGATGGCCGCCTACATGCCCTCGCAGCTGGTGGGCGCGGCGTACGAGGCACGCTTCGTGTTGGCCAAGACGGAGAACGTGCCGACCGAGACGCCGATCGAGGAAGATTTCTACGTCGCTGGCCTCGAGTTCGTGGAGGCGCATGGCGCCGATCTGGCCACCAGTTCGCTGGGCTACATCGACTGGTACACGCAGTCGCAGATGGATGGTCACACCGCCGTCACCACGCTTGCGGTGAACATCGCCACCGCCAACGGGCTGGTGTGCCTGACCGCCGCGGGCAACGAGGGACACGACGCCGATCCCGCCACCAACACCATCATCGCGCCAGCCGATGCACTGCAGGTGATCAGTTGCGGTGCGGTGGATGGTGCTGGCGCGATCGCCGGTTTCTCGTCGGATGGCCCCAGCGCCGACGGGCGCGTGAAGCCCGAACTGCTGGCCATGGGCGTTTCAACGGCCACGGTGCACAGCACCAACAGCACCGGCTTCAGCAGCGTGAGTGGCACCAGCCTGAGCACGCCCATGCTTGCCGGTGCGGTGGCGTGCATCCTGCAGGCCCGGCCCGACTTCACCGTGGAGTCGCTGCGCGAGGCGCTGTTCGCCACGGCGTCGCGCAGTGATGCGTCGGGGCTGCATCCCGACCCGCTGTTCGTGCAGGGCTATGGCATCGCGCGGGCGTACGAGGCCGCGCAGCAGCCGCTGCCCTGCCGCGCCGATCTCGATGGCAGCCGGGTGACCGACTTCGGTGATGTGGCCCTGGCGCTGCTCGATTTCGGTGCGTGTCCGACCTGTCCAGCAGACCTGGACGGCAGCGGCGCGGTGGACTTCGGCGATGTGGCGCTGATGCTGCTTGATTTTGGCCCGTGCGGGTGAGTGCGCGCGCGACGCAGCCACACCACCGAACACCTCACGTCAGTTCCGATCGATCCGCCTGCCACTGGGCCAGGCGTTCGGCGATCTGCTTGGCGCTTGGCAGTTGCGTGCGAAGCGATTCAGGCAATTCGCTCACCACGCTGTAGGTGGCCACGCCGATCGGCCGCTGCGCCGAACGCAACGCGTACTCCACCACGGTGGCATTGCGGTGGCGGCACACGATGATGCCGATGGGGCTTTCCTCGTGCGGCAGGCGCTGCTGCGCGTCGAGTGCCTCCAGATAGAACTCCATCTTGCCCTTGTGCTCTGGCTGGAAGTCGCGCGCCTTCAACTCGATGGCCACCAGCGCGCGCAGGCCGCGGTGGTACAGCAGCAGGTCGATGAAGTACGCCTGTCCGCCAACCTCCAGCCTGTGCTGCGAACCCACAAAGGTGAAGAGGTTGCCCATCTCAAGAAGGAAGGCGCGCAGGTTCCGCAGCAACGCCAACTCCAGTTCGCGTTCGCCGTGCTGCTCGCCCAGGTCCAGGAAGTCGAAGGTGTAGTGATCCTTCAGCGACAGCGCGGCCTGCCAGCGCGAAGGCTCGGGCAGGGTGCGCTCGAAGTTGGTCTGGTTGTTCAGGAAGCGGTGGTAGGCGTGCGTGTCGAGTTGGTGGCGCAGCACGGCCTTGGTCCAGCCACATCGCACCGTGGCCCGCAGGTAGAACTCCCGCTCCAACGGGCATTTGCAGCGGCCAAGGATCAACCCGTGATGTGCCCATCCAATTTCTCCAACCAGTGGTTGGAGTTTTGGCGTCTGATAATACGCTTCGTAGAACTGCTTCATCAGCCACAGGTTGGTGGCCGAGAAGCCCGAGCGCCCCGGGAACTCCTGCTGCAGATCGGCTGCCAGCCGCTGCACCACCGACCGCCCCCAACCCGCCGCGGCCTGGCGCTGATGGATCAGTTCACCGATCTGCCAATACAGCTGCACCAGCTCGGCATTCACCGCCTGCAACGCGCGGTGCTGCGCGGCACGAATGCGGCGCTTCAGGTCGCTCAGCGTGGCCGCGTAGTCGTTGGATGCGATGTCACCCACGCGGTCCCCTTCTGCATGGCTTGCGTTGTGCACGCGGCGCCGAACGCGAAACATAACGACGAAACAAGGCAGATCGGTGGATGCGTGCCAAAGTTCCTGCAGATTCACGACTCATGCGAAGGCTCGATGACCAACGCCGATTCGGCCAATCAATCGCGGCCT
>CAIPQY010000560.1 GCA_903867275.1 uncultured bacterium
CAGCGCGCCGATGTTGTCCACGTGCACCACGCCGTCGGCCACCAGCACGCTGGCGGGGCCGGCGGGAAGGGCGGCCAGCAGATCCTGCAGCGTCGGGCCCTGCGTGTGCTGGCCGAGCGCCAGCGCCCCGTGATGAAAGCGGTAGCCGCTGTGTGCGGCGATCGACTCCATGTCGGCTTCGAACACCGGGCATCCCACACGCGCGGCCAGCGGCGCGATGGCCGCCATGTGCTCGGGGGCCAGCAGGGCGCTGACGGGCTTCCAGGGCCCGCGCTCGCAGGCCCGCAGGAACCGCGCCACGCAGCGGGCGCTCTCCACCAGAAACAGGTCGTGCGCGCCGCGCAGGTCGGCATCGCGCGCGTCGCGGTAGGGGGCCAGGCGCGGGTCGCCGAAGTCGGTCATGTCAGGGTTGCTGCGTGGGCGCCGCAAGTCGCTCCACGGCGGCGCGGAACTGCACCACGGCCTTGGCTGCGTCCTCGCGGATGCGCTTCGCCATCGCAGCATCGATCGGTTCCACGCTGTCGGCGAGCTGCTGCAGCGCGTCGTTGGCGCGTCGCAGTTCGTCGGTGCACAAGACCAGTCGCGAGGCGGCCTCATAGCGCTGCAGACGCGTCATGCCATCCTCGCCCGGCTTGCCCAGCAGCGCCTTCACCAGCAATCCCAGCAGATCGTCGAAGGCGCGGCTGATCTGTCCGCCCATGAGCGAGTTGTCGGCCATGAATTCGCCGTAGGCGGTGTAGGCGCCGCGACCTGCCGCGTCGATCTGGCTGCCCAGCCGCTGCACGCGCTTCCATTCCTCGGTGGCCTGCTCCCACAGCCGTGTGGCGCGTGGTTCCACGTCGTCGTCGATGCGCTGCTTCAGCGTGGCCAGATTGCTTGCCAGCGCGTCGTAGATGGGTTTGGCGCGCGTCCAGCCCTGATCGATGTCGTGCACGATGCCGCTGTCCGCGGCCAGTCGCGCCTGCAGCCGCTGCATCGAGGCGGACGCCTGCTCCATGGGCGAGGTCCAGGTTTCGCGATCCTTCACGATCATGTCGCGCGTCGCCAGGAAGTTCGCCTGCAACGGTGCGCTCTGGGCCCTGATGTCGGGCATCATGCGCTTCTCGATCGTCTGGCGCAGTTCGTCGATCTGGTCGGGCAGCAGGCTCACCCGTGCAGCCAGACGCGATCCCAGCAGCGCCACGGCACCGCCTGCGGGGCTGCTGGCGATCAGCACCGATCCTTCGGGCAGTTCCTCGCGCGTCATGGTGGGAACGCCGCGCTGTTCCACCGAATGATCGAGACCCGTTTCAAGGATCACCAGCTGCACGTCGCCGCCGAGCATCGAGCTGGCGCGGGCGATCTTGGCGTTGTCATACAGGTCGATGCGCGAGTCGATCTCGAAGGTGACCAGCGTGCCGCGCGACGCGGAGGCGGGACCCTGCAAGGCGGCGGTCGCCGATCCCTGCGCAGGAATCTCGCCCGGATCGACCGACAGCACCTTGCCCCACTGGATGCCGCCGAGCGTGACGGGTGTGCCGGGTTGAACCCCGGTGACATCCTGTGACACGCGGAACGCCAGACGGTATCGGGTGCGGGACTTCCAATCGATGTTGCACAGCACGATCAGCACCGCGGCCACGCTCAGCACGATGCTGAGCAGGTAGAACCCCACGCGCGCCTCGCGGAGTGGATTGGGTTCGTGCGCGGGCATCGAGGGTGGTGCCGGTTACTGGCCTTCGCCGCCGGTGCTGGCCGGGGCGTTCAGCACGTCGTACAGGCGTCGCTGCGCCTGCTCGTAGCGGGCCATCGCATCCACCACCTCGCGCTGCACCTGCATGCGGAAGGCGGCGTCGCTCTCCAGCTTGCCGGGCATCTTGGCCACGGCCTGCTGCAGGCTTTCGCCGGCCACGCGCATGTCGTCGGTGGCCATCGCGAAGCTGCGGGCCGCGTCGTACAGGTTCTCGTGCGCCACTTCGCCGGGCTTGGGCTGGTACAGCAGCTTCCACGGACTGTGACGCACCTCGATGGCGGCCAGCTTCAGCTGCGCGGCCATCTGGCGCGAATCCTCCAGGAACGCCTCCAGCGCGGGCAGGTCGCCCACCAGCGAGCGCTGCACCTGATCCAGGCTGCTGGCCAGCGTCTGCGCCGCGTCGGCGCCGCGATCCAGCAGCTTCTGCACCGCTGGCATGCTCTTGTCCTTGAAGTCGCCGGTGATCGAGCGGGCGTTGGCCAGCGTGGCCAGCGTGTCGTCCATCAGGCGATTGATGCGCGGCTCGTTCTCCTGCAGCATGCGATCGGTGCGATTGAGCAGGCTGGCCGCGTCGGTGATGGAGGTGCCGATGGGCTTGCGCCAGTTCTCGTAGTCGCCCTTGAAGGCGGCCACCGTGGCGTTGAGGTTGGCCAGCATGGGGCCCACGTTCGTGTCGTAGTCGCGCGGCAGCGTGATGCGCATCCACTCCGCGGTCTTGGCGATGTTCAGCAGGATCTCGCGCGCCTTGTCGGCGTTGTCCGGGCCCACCAGGCTGGCCAGCATGCCGCTGCCTTCCATGGCCATCATCACGCCGTCCTTCTTCAGCTGCTCCGAGCGCGGGTCGCCCACGCTGATGAAGTTCACGCTGGCCGAGTTGCCCAGCAGGCTGGGCACGCGCAGCACGCGCGCGCTGGATTCGGGCTTGTCCTTGCTCCAGTACAGCGGCACGCGACTGTCCACCTCGATGAACACGCGGATGCCCTTCAGCTGCGAGGCGCTCTCGTCGATCTGCGGTTGCAGTTCCAGCACCTGTCCGGCCACCACGCCACCCACGCGCACCTCGCTGCCCTTGTTCAGGCCCGCCACGCCGTCGGTGGTGGTGAAGTCGATCCCGTAGCGGGTGTTGTTCGCGAAGATGTTCACCTTCAGCAGCACGAAGGTGACGGCCAGCGCCAGGGCGATCGCGGTGCCGACGAAGATGCCGGCGCGGATGCTGTTGAGGGAGTTCTGTTCAGCCATCACCCGAGGGTAACGCAGCCGCGGGGGGTGTGCCGCTGGTTCAGGCCGTGGCGGCTGCCTGCGGTCCACCCACCATGCTCTCGTTGGTGTGGTAGCGCTGCAGGGCGGCCAGCAACTGCTCGATCTGCACCGGTGGCGGCAGGCTGAGCAGACGACGGCGCAGGGCCGTGATGGTCTTCAGTTCCTTTTCGCCAAGCAGCAGGTGTTCCTTGCGGGTGCCGCTGGCGGCCAGGTTGATGGCGGGAAACAGGCGCTTCTCGCTGATGCCGCGGTCGAGGATGAGCTCCATGTTGCCGGTGCCCTTGAACTCCTCGAAGATGATCTGATCGGCGCGACTGCCGGTGTCCACCAGGCAGGTGGCGATGATGGTGAGCGAGCCGCCCTCCTCGCAGCGACGCGCGGCGCCGAAGAGCTGCTTGGGCACCTCCAGCGCGCGGTTGTCCAGACCGCCGCTCATGGTGCGGCCGCCGCTGGCGAAGCGCCGGTTGTTGTTGAAGGCACGGCCGAGACGCGTGAGCGAGTCGAGCAGCACCACCACATCCTTGCCGGCTTCCACCATGCGCTTGGCGCGCTCGATGGCCAGGATGCCAAGCGCGGTGTGCCGCTCCACATCCTGGTCGTTGCTGCTGGCCAGCACGTGCGCGGGCACGTTGCGCTTGAAGTCGGTCACTTCCTCGGGTCGCTCGTCGATCAGCAGCGCGATCAACTCCACCTGCGGGTGGTTGTGCTTGATGCCGAAGGCGAGGTTCTGCAGCAGGATGGTCTTGCCCACCTTGGGCGGCGCCACGATCAGGCCGCGCGTGCCGAAGCCGATGGGGCAGAACAGGTCGATCAGGCGGCAGGCGGGCGGGCAGCCGCGGTACTCGAGCGCCATGCGCGGCGCGGGGTCGAGGGCGGTGAGTTCGCTGAACACCTTGCGCGCGGCGTAGTCGACGGGGGCCAGACCCTCGATCGACTGCACATCGATGGCCACGCGCTTCACGCCGCTGGGGCGGTTGGGCGCATGGCGATCCTCGAGCACGCAGTGCACTTCCTGGCCGGGACGCAGCTGGAACTTGGCCACCAGTTCGGTGGGCACATAGGGGTCGTCCGGCGTTTCCACCAGACCGTCCTTGAACTGTCGAATGCGTCCGTCGCCGCCCGCGGAGGGAAGCTCCAGGATCCCAGTGAGGGTGTTCATGCCATCTTTCCTGCAGGCCAACGGCAAGGCGTGCTGGACGATCCATACATGGACCGATTGCCGATGGGCCCGTCGCGGGCCCCATCTCCAGGCCGACTTGTTGGCAGGTGCCGGGTGGGAACCCGACCCCGGTAGTGAATCAGGTGGAAGCGCCCAAGTCAAGCAGCCCATGCGCGATTCGGGCGGCGGTTGTGGCGTTGTGAAGCAGCAGCGCCACATTCGCTTCCAGCGACTTGCCGCCGGTGAGCGTGGCAAGTCGGCCCAGCATGAACGGCGTCACCGCTGGGCCGTGAATGCCCTTCGACGCGGCTTCCTGTTCGGCGGCCTGCACCGCGCGATCCAGGTCTGCGCGGGTCATGGCGAAGGTGGCGGGGCAGGGCTGCACGGCCAGCACCGCGGAGGGTTGCTGCAACTGCCAATGCGCGCGCGCGGCGGCGGCCACTTCGGTTGCATCGCGCGCCACCGCCGACACCGGCAGCGACGCATCCGGCGGACAGGTGAAGCACGGGAAGTGCGGCGTGCCGATGCCGATCACCGGCACGCTGAGCGAGTCGAGCCACTCGAGCGTTGCGGGCAGATCGAGAATGCTCTTGGCGCCTGCGCAGGTGACCACCACCTGCGCGCGTGAAAGCGCGAGCAGGTCGGCGCTGATGTCGGGGTGCTGGCTCCAGCCGCGATGCACGCCGCCGATGCCGCCGGTGGCGAAGCTGCGGATGCCCGCCGCCGTGCAGGCGGCCAGCGTGGCGGCCACGGTGAGTCCGCCGCTTGCGCGCTGCGCGATGGCGGGGCCCATGTCGCGCGAACTCAGCTTGCGAGCGGATGCGTCGCTGCCGAGGCGTTCGAGTTCTTCGGCTGAAAGGCCTGCGCGCAGCGAGCCGTCGATCACCGCCATGGTGGCGGGCACGGCGCCGGCTTCGCGCACGGCGCGTTCCATCGCGCGCGCAAGCGCCAGGTTGGCGGGCAAGCTGGATTCCCACGCGGGGCCGGCCACGCGCGCGAGCGAAGCGTTCGCCTCGCGCGGCAGGCCGTGCGTCAGCACCGCGGTTTCAAGCGCCACCACCGGGCGCCGCGCGTGCAGCGCCTCGGCCACCTCGGGATGGATGTGCAGATGCCGGTGCACGCGCGTGTATCAGCGTCGACGCGTGGCCACGCGGCCACCAAGCCGCTTGGGCGGAAGACCCGTCGGAACCACGCCGCCCGGGAACTTGGTCGGATCGGCTGCCTCGGGCACCGGTGCCTGCGTCTCGAAGCGGTTGCGCGACACCTCGAGATCGGCCTTGCGCTTGGTCTCGAGTTCGCGTCGCGCCGTCACCTCGCTCGGCACGGGGCCGGGCGTGAAGTCGTCGTATTCCTTGCGCGGGATCTCGACGTTGGTGAGCATCTCCACGTTGGTGAGCAGCTCGCCCTGATCTGGGCACACGAAGGTCCAGGCCACGCCGCGACGACCGGCGCGCGCGGTGCGGCCGATGCGGTGCACGTACACCTCGGGATCTTCCGGCACGTCGTAGTTGATCACGTGGCTGATGTCATCCACGTCCAGGCCGCGGGCCGCCAGGTCGCTGGCCACCAGCACGCTGAGCGAGCCGCCGCGCAGGCGTTCCATCACCTTGTCGCGGGCGCGCTGGTACATGTCGCCGTGGATGGGATGGGCGTCGATGCCCTTTTTCTGCAGGTATTCGGCCACATCGTCCACGGTGCGCTTGGTGCGGCAGAACACCACGGTGAGCTCGGGTGTCTCGTGGGTGAGCAGGTGATGCAGCAGGCGGCGCTTGTCCCAGTGCTCCACGCCCAGGTAGCTCTGATCGACCTGGCTCACCGTGAGGCTCTTCTCGGTGGTGACGATCTTCTCGGCGTCGCGCATGTAGCTGCGCGCCAGCTTCTCGATCTCGGGGCTGATGGTGGCGCTCACGAACACCGTCTGCGGGTGCTCCTTCATGCTGCCGAGGATGCGGCGGATGTCGTCGCGGAAACCGATGTCGAGCATGCGGTCGACTTCGTCGAGCACCGCCATCTTCACCTGGTTGTACGGCAGCAGGCCGCGCTCGTGCATGTCCATCACGCGACCGGGGGTGCCCACGATGATGGCGGGACCCTTCTCCAGCTTGGAGGCCTGCGCGTTCACCGAGTTGCCGCCGTACACCGCCACCACCGCGTGGCCGCTGTGTCGCGCGAACTCGTGGAACTCCTTGGCGACCTGGATGGCCAGCTCGCGCGTGGGCACCAGCACCAGTCCGCCGAAGGGCTTGTCGGCCGGCAGTCGCGCCAGCATGGGCAGCGCGAACGCCGCGGTCTTGCCCGTGCCGGTCTTGGCCTGCCCGAGGCAGTCCTTGCCCGACAGGGCCACCGGCAGCAGGGCTGCCTGGATCTTGGTTGGATGCTGGAAGCCCTTCGCCTCCAGTGACTGGAGGATGGAGGCGGGGAGACCGAGGTCTGCGAACCGCACGTCGAGGGCGAAGGTTTCTGAATTGGCCATAATGGATCCGAGGCCCCTGATGGTAGACGAGCCGGAGAGTCGATACAAAGCCCTGTGATGCAAGCCCGAAGCGAAGTCCATGTGGACCTGTCGGCCCTTGACCACAACCTGATGGTCATGCGGGGCATGCTGTCGCCCGGCGTGCGCCTTGGGGCCGTGGTGAAGGCCGATGCCTACGGGCTGGGTGCCGCTCGCATCGCGCGGCGCATGGCGCCGGCGGTGGACATGCTGATGGTTTTCGGCATGGACGAGGCCGAGGTGGTGCATGCCGCGGCGCCCACGACCCCCATGCTGGTGATGATGCCCACGCATGCCATCGAGGCGGGCAGTCCCGCGCATGGCATGCTGGTGAAGGGCTTGCTGCATCTGGCGGCGCATGACGCGGCGCAGGTGCGACGCATCGAGCGAGCCGCCGCGGAGCTGGGCGTGCGCGTGCCGATGCACATCGAGGTGGACACGGGCCTGGGTCGCGGTGGCTGCCTGCCCGAGGATGCGACGGCGCTTGTGCCGCTGATCGTTGGCAGCGAGCGGCTTGCGCTCACCGGCGCGTTCACCCACTACGCCAACGCCGGCGGCAGCGAGGGCGCCACCGATGCGCAGCGCGAACGCTTCGATGCGTGGATGGCCGATGCCGATCTTCCCGAGTCGTGCGTGGTGCATTCGGCAAGCACCTTCGCGGCCATCCGCGACGGTCGCTTCCATCATCAGATGGTGCGCATGGGGCTGGCGTGGACGGGCCTGCCGTTCGAGGGCACGCGCGACGGCCGTCACATGGACACCGTGGGCACGCTTCGCCCCGTGTTCAGCTGGCGCAGCCGCGTGATGCAGGTGCGCTCGCTGCCCGTGGGCGCCACGGTGGGCTACGGCAGTCGCTGGGTCGCGCGCGTTGAAAGCGCGGTCGGACTGGTGCCCATCGGGTACGCCGACGGATATCCGCTGCTTCCCATGGATACGCGCACATTGCGGCCCGCACAGGCGGAGCGTCGCGTGGTGCGCGTGCGCGTGGGGCAGGGGGCGGATGCCGCGTGGATGGCGGTGCCGGTGATCGGCGCCGTGAGCATGGACCAGATCGCCATCGACCTGACGGCCGTGGTGGCGCGTCTGCCGGATGGCGGCGTGCACGCTTCCGTGGAAGTGGTGTCGGCGGATCCTGCCGCGCCCAACCACGCCGCGCGCGTGGCCAGCATGACGGGCCAGCATGCCTATGAACTGATGTGCCGCATTCCACCGCGCGTGCCGCGTCTGTACATGGCGGCCGAGGAAGCGGTGCGCGTGGGTTC
Organism: uncultured bacterium; assembly: GCA_903867275.1. Classification (GTDB taxonomy): domain Bacteria; phylum Planctomycetota; class Phycisphaerae; order Phycisphaerales; family SM1A02; genus SYAC01. The sequence continues at coordinate 7,905 of CAIPQY010000560.1, forward strand.
GGACGAGGTGAAGGCGTCGGCGCGTCAGGCCTCCTGAGGCCGCGTTCGCCGCACTGCGGCGCTTCGCCTAGAGTGCAGGCCCGTGCGTGCAGCAGCCATGGAATCCAGTGCAGACAGGGCCGGCGCGCCGCAGCGGGCAGCGACGGATGTGACGCGCCTGGGCGTGGTGCGATACCTGAACACGCGACCGCTGATCGCGGGTCTGGAGTCCCTGCGCGGGCTGCAGCTGCGTGCCGAGGTTCCCGCAGAACTGATCGGCACCATCGAGCGCGGCGAGCTGGATGCGGCGCTGTGCAGCAGCATCGATTTCCAGCGCTCTTCGCAGGATCTGGTCATCTTGCCAGTGGGGCTGCTCGGCAGCGCCGGCGCAACGCTCACGGTGAAGGTGTTCTCGCGCGTGCCGCTGGCGCAGGTGCGACGCCTGCACGCGGATGCCGACAGTCACACCAGCCGCGTGCTGGCGGGCATCGTGTTCGCGGAGCGCTTCGGCACCACGCTGGAACTGGTGGACGGCGTTCCCGACAACCTGGATGCATGCGATGCCGAAGCGATGCTGTTGATCGGCGACAAGGTGGTGCTGCGCGCGCCCGATGCCGCACGCTTTCCGCACGAGCTGGATCTGGGTCATGCGTGGTACGAGATGAACGCGCTGCCATTCACCTTCGCCTGCTGGATGGCGCCGCGCCCGTGCGATGCCGCGGCGCAGCAACGCCTGCACACGCTGGCGCAGGTGCTGGATCACCAGCGTCGTCGCAATGCGCAGCGTCTGGCCAGCCTTGCCGCGGTGGAGGGTCGCGCGCGTGGATGGCCTGCGGAGGTTGCGCATCGCTACCTGTGCGAACTGCTTCGATTCGAGTGGAACCATGCGCAGCGACGCGGGCTTGAACTGTTCTGGGCGAAGGCCGCGGAGCATGGGTTGCAGCCCATGCGCCGGGCCATCGCGTTGCTGGAGCCGCCATGCCGCCCCGGGCACGCCTGCGACTGACGCCGATCGTTCAACTGGAGCGGCAGCTGGAATTCGCCGGCGCCGAGGCGGTTTGTCGCATCGTGAAGGCGGCGGAAGCGGCCACGCGCGAGGTGGATCGTGACGGCCTGTTGAGCGAGGCGTGGATCGTGGAGCGGCTCACCGGCGTGAAGTCGCGCGATGCCGAGCGTGCGCCGGTGCTGGTGGGGCAGGCGGTGGCGATGGATCTTTCAGCCCTGGCGCTGCGGCTTTCGGAGCGGGCGCCGCTGCAGCCATCCGATCTGCCGGGCGGCGCGGTCACGCTGGTGCATGGCGCCAACGATCTGGGTGTGACCGTGCGTTCGCTGCAGCGATGGCGTCGTCAGGGGCTGGCCATGGTGCGCGTGCGCACGCCTGCGGGTGTTCGCACCGCGCTGTCGGGCAAGGCGCTGGCGTGGTGCCGCGAGCGGCTGCTTGGCAGCGTGGCTTCGCGTCGTCGCGATCCGGTGCGTCGGGCCAGCGTGATGGCTGTGGCTGCCACCGAGGCGCGCGCCGGCGAGACGCTGCACGCGGTGGCGCGACGCGTGGCGAAGAAGGCGGGCGTGTCGGTGGCCTCGGCGCGTCGCATGATCGCAGCGGCCGAGCGCAAGGGCGTGGTGCCCACACTGCGTCGACGCGAAACCGTGCAGCCTTCCGCGCGTCGTGCCGCCTGGCGCGCCTGGCGTCGCGGCACCGAACTGCTGCCGGTGGCGCAGTCGATCGCTCGAAGCGAAGCGGCCACGCTGCGACTGGTTCGCCGCGAGCGGCGCGACCGGCTTCGCGCGCTGCGACTGGGCGCTTCGCCGCTGGCCACCTTCACGCGCGCCGATGCGGCCGACACGCTGCTTGCGCCGCGTGCGGTGCGAAGCGGCCTGGCGGTGGAGCCGTGGCCCGTGGAGGCGCGCGCGTTTCTTCGGCGCTTTCCGCCGGCCGCGCAGGGCGAGCGCGCCTCACCGGCCGATGCGCAGCGATTGGTGGCGCTTCGCTACCTGCTGTGGAACGCCGCGCTGGAGATGGGCTCGCTGCGCGGATCCGACCCGGGCGAGCGACTGGATCCGGTCGAAACGCGGCTGCGATGGGCCGCGCGCCTGCGCCTGACCTTGATCGAGCGTGCGCTGCCGGGTGCGCTGGGTCGACTGCAATCCATGCGAGGCGGTCCGTTGCAGGGTCTTCCACCGGCGGCGCTGCGGCGCGCGATCGTGGCTGCGGTGCACGCGGCCGGCACCGCGGTGGACGAGGCGATGGCAGGCGAGTTGTCGATCGAGCGTCCGCGTCTGGCGGCGCTGGCGGGCGCAGTGGTGGAGCGATCGCTCGCCGGCGCTGCGTGGCTGCGGCCGGGCACAGCCGGTCGCGATGCGGAGGTGTCGCTGCCCGAGAGTCTTCGTGATCGCAGTGTGCCGTGGTGCGCCGTGCTTCCGCTGCGCGATGATCTGGCGACGGCCGCGGTGGCCGACAACGATCCGGGCGCGCAGCTGCTCACGCTGCGCTTCGGATGGCAGGGCGAGGCGCCACGCACGGCGGCGGAGGCGGCCACGCAGCTTCGCATCGACCCGCGTCGGGCAGCGATGACGACAGCACAGACCTTCCGAAGGCTTCGAGCACACGCGCGAACGCGTTGAATCGAGATCCGATCCGGTTCAGCGCTTGCTGAACTGGAAGCGACGACGGGCGCCGGCCTGACCGTACTTCTTGCGCTCCACCTTGCGGGCGTCGCGGGTGAGCAGGTCCTGCTCGCGCAGAACGGTCTCGTGGTTCGGATCGAAGGCCATGACGGCGCGGGCGATGCCCAGCTGCACGGCGCCGGCCTGGCCGGTCACGCCGCCGCCGGCGCAGGTGACGCGCAGGTCGAGCGAGCCCTTCATGCCGGTCTTCTCGAGCACGGCCAGGATGTTCTTGCGATCGCGCTCGATCACGAAGAACTCCTCGAACGGACGCTCATTCACCAGGAACTCGCCCTTGCCCGGCTTCACGCGCACGCGAGCCGTGCTGGTCTTGCGACGGCCGATGGCCCACCACCAACCGAAGCGGTCGGCGGGCTGCTGCGCGCGCAGAGGACGGGAGGCGGGAGCGGTGACGGGTGCGTTGAAGGTGGTCATGGTGATGAGCTCGTTCAGCGGAGGGTGCGGCGCGAGGAGACGTCGAGCGTCTGGGGCTGCTGCGCACTGTGCGGGTGCTCTGCACCCTTGAAGACCTTGAGACGACGACGCATGGTGCTGCCGAGCGGTCCGCGGGGCAGCATGCGGATGATGGCTTCCTCAACCATCGTGCACGGATCCTCTGCCATCAGCGTGCGGTAGGTGCGCACGCGAAGTCCACCCGGGTGACCGGAGAACTTGCGCAGGGTCTTCTGATCGGCCTTGCGACCGGTCAGCGCGACCTGCGCGGCGTTGGTGACCACCACGGCTTCGCCGCAGTCGACATTGGGCGTGTAGTCGGGACGGTGCTTGCCCATCAGCACGGTGGCCACCTGCGTTGCGAGGCGACCGAGCACCTTGCCGCTTGCGTCGACATGGCGCCATGTGAGGGACTTCGTACCGGGCTTGATGAAAGTGGTCTGGCGAGGCATGGTTTCGTGTTCCTGTTGCCCGATGGGCAGAACGGAGAAGGATATGAAAATGGCCGTTTCTGTCAAGGGGTTGGGGCGGGCGGACCGAGGGGCGCCCCGGAGCGCTGCGGCGGGCCAAAACCCCGGCTAGTCTGCCAAAATCATGCCTTCCACCCTTCGAAGCGGCCTTCTGTGGATGTTGCTGGTGCTTGTACCGGCGGGTTGGATCGGCATCTCTTTGCAGGAGGAGGGGGATCGCGCGGCTGAAGCGGCCACGACCGAGCAGCACCCTGAACTGAGTTCGATCACCACGATGCAGGGCCGTTTGGCCTCGATGTTGGGCTCGCAGGCCCTGGAGGCGGAGAACCCCCTTGGCACGCGACCGATGGCGCATCTGGCGGCCGGCATCGTGCTGGCCAATGCCGGGCAGCGTGCGCGTGCCGAAGCGCAGGTGCAACTGGCTGCCGATGCCACGCGCAACGCGCCCGAGCCCACGCTGGTGGCCGCGGTGCGCGCGATCGTGCAGGCGTGGCCGGAAGGAGGTCAGCTGGCGACCCGCACGCTCACCGCCGAGCAGTGGACGCTTGTGCAGGACCGCATGGGATGGTTCGGCTCGCTTGCGCGTGCGAAGCTGGATGGCGATCCGGTGGCGCAGAAGCACATCGACGAGGACCAGGTGTGGCTGCTGTATGGAATCATTCTTGCCGGCGTGTGGTTCGTGGGCGCCGGGCTCGCGGGACTTGCGCTGGTGATCACGCTTGGCGTGTTCGCAGCCACCGGAAAGGTGCGCAGCGCGATGCAGCCCATGCCCAACGCACTCATGGTGCTTGGCCTGCAGCGGGTGCTGGGCGAAACCTTCATCTTCTGGATGCTGCTGTTCATGCTGCTGCGGACGCTGGCTGGGCATCTGGGCGACGGCACGCCCACCGCAGGCGGGGTGTGGCTGTCGACAGCGCTCACCTTCGCCAGTCTGGGCGCGCTGGCATGGCCGTTGTGGCGAGGCGTGTCGTGGCGTGACCTGCGTGATGCCACCGGCCTTCGCATGCCCGGCAGCGTGTGGCGTCTGGCGTGGATGAGCGCGGCCAGTTACGTGTGTGCGCTGCCCTTCATGGGTCTTGGCGTGGCGATCGGTCAGTGGCTCGCCAGCGCGATGGGCGATCGCAGTTTCCAGGATGTCAGTCATCCGGTGCAGGAATTGCTGCCGGGCGCGGACGCCGGCATGAAGCTGGCGCTGTTCGTGGTGGCCAGCATCGCCGCACCGGTGGTGGAGGAGACGGTGTTTCGCGGACTGCTGTACGGGCATGTGCGGCAGCAGACCTGGGGCTGGCCGCGGTGGCTGTCCATCACGGCGGCGATG
>CAIPQY010000561.1 GCA_903867275.1 uncultured bacterium
AGCGCAAGAGCCCGTCGGCTGGGCTCATTCGTGCGGACTTCGATCCCGTGGACATCGCAGCACGCTATCACGCCGCGGGTGCGTCGGCGATCAGCTGCCTCACCGACGAGCCCGACTTCGGCGGACGACTGGAATTCATCCAGCAGATCCGCGAGCATGTGCCGCTGCCCGTGCTGCGCAAGGACTTCATCGTGGATGCATGGCAGATCTGGGAGAGCCGCGCTGCCGGCGCCGATGCCATCCTGCTGATCGCGGAGTGCCTCACCGAGGCGCAGATCGTGGACTTCCAGATCCTGGCCGTGGAACTCGGTCTCACCACGCTGCTCGAAGTGCATGATGTGGAAAGCCTCTATCGCGTGCGTCCACATGTGGGCTTTCCCCATGCGGGCTACGCGCTGCTTGGCATCAACAACCGCGACCTGCGCACCATGACCACCAGCCTGGGTCACACCTTCCGCATGGTGGACCTGATCGAGGATCGCTCGATCGTGGTGAGCGAGAGCGGCATCCGCACGCCGGACGACCTGCGCAAGTTGCGCGAGCACGGCGTGCACATCGCGCTGGTGGGCGAGCATCTGATGAAGCAGCCAGACCCCGGTGACGCGCTGCACGAACTGCTGCGCCCAACCTGAGTCCACATAAGAGGGACGGGGGTCTGTATAGGACGTTGCCGTCGGGTCCGATACAGACCCCCGTCCCTCTTACGCCTCTTACGCGGACGTTCAGAGCAGGTGTTCTGCGATCTGGATCGCGTTCAGCGCCGCGCCCTTCCGCAGCTGGTCGCCGACGGCCCACACGGCGAGCGCATGCCCCTCTTCGCCACCCGCGTCGACTCGCAATCGTGACACCAGCACATCGTCGCCCTCGGCGGCCATCAGTGGATCGGCAGGCGAACCCGCGCGCTCATCGATCACGCGCACACCGGCAGCGTTGGACAGCGCCTCGCGCGCCTTCGCAAGATCGACCTTTCGCTCGAACTCCATGTGCAGGGCCACCGCGTGCGCGCGCCGCACCGGCACGCGTGTGCAGGTGACACTCACGCGCAGGGCAGGCAGATCAAGGATGCGTCGGCTCTCGCGCACCAGCTTGTGTTCCTCCTCGTTGCTGCCGTCATCGAGCAGCGCACTATCGTGCGGGAACACGTTGAACAGCGTGGGTCGCCGGAACACCTTCGTCTGCATCGGCTGACCGGCCACCCATTGTCGCGCCTGCTCCTCCAACTCCAGCATCGCGGGGAGTCCGGCACCACTCACCGCCTGATAGCTGCAGGCGGTGAGTCGCGTGAGGCCGAACAACCTGTGCAACGGCGCCGCCGCCATCAGCGAGACAATCGTGGTGCAGTTCGGATTGGCGACCAGTGCGGGTCGAGCGGCGAGCAGGTGCGCGTTGATCTCCGGCACCACCAGCGGCACATCCGGATCCATGCGGAAGGCGCTCGAGTTGTCCACCACCACGGCGCCCGCGGCGACGAAGCGTGGCGCCCACTCGCGGCTTGTGGCGGCATCGGCGGCCAGGATCGCCACATCCACCCCCTGCTCGGCGCCCTGCTTCAGTTCCTGCACCACCACCGAGCCTGTTCCGAATGCAAGCGACTCGCCGGCGCTTCGACTGCTTGCAAGTGCGCGAAGTTCCTTCACCGGAAATGCGCGCTCATGCAGTCGCTTCAGTGCCTCGCGGCCGACCGCGCCTGTTGCTCCCACCACCGCCACCACACGAGGGCGTGCGGATCGCGCCGACGATGGATGCGTCACTGGTGCGGGCCCACCAGATAGAAGCGCCGCACGTGCACGTCGAACGTGGAACCGTCCTCGCGCTGCATCATGTAGCTGCCTTCCATGGTGCCCCACTGCGTCTGCAGCGGTGCAAAGCTGCTGTACTCGAACTTCTCGCCGGCACCCAGCACGGGGTTGTGCCCGACCACACCCATGCCCTGCACTTCATGCCGTTCACCATCCGCGTCAACGATCACCCAGCGACGACTGCGCAGCCGCACGCTTCCGGTGCCGTTGTTCTGGATCACGATGCGATAGTTGAACAGGTAGCGATCGGTCGCGGGATCACTGTGCGAAGGCAGATAGCGCGGCTCCACCGTCACGAGGATGCCGTCGGTCTCGCACTCGCTTCCCTTGCATCCATGG
>CAIPQY010000562.1 GCA_903867275.1 uncultured bacterium
CACGAAGCATTCGCTGGCGGCCGCAGCGCATCCTGTTCGCGCCACGCGGTTGTCTCGCGCAGTGCCGCACCCGCCTCAGGCCCCGGCGAACCCTCCGTGCTCGCCGGGGCCCGTGCCGCCACCGCGCCCGCTGTTGCGCAGGCCGCCACCACACGCGCCAGCGCGGCGCGAAGTCCCTTGCCTTCCATGGCTCCTCCTCTGCCGCCTGTGAGGCGTGCTTGATTGCTGCGAGGCACGGTAGTGGGGGCCTGTCTGGATTCCGAAACCGAGGCCCTTTTTCCGCAAGATTCCATCTGGCGTGCCGCGTGGGAGTCGCCATGGCGCAGCGTTACGATTTGCGCCATGCAAACCCAACAGCTCGACTACGCCGACGGTGAACTCGCCTGCGAGGCCTATGTGGCCCACGACCCATCCATCAGCGGCCCGCGTCCGGTCGTGCTGGTGTTCCACGCATGGGGCGGTCAGGACGATTTCGCTCGATCCAAGGCCGAGATGCTTGCGCGTCACGGCTATCTGGGCGTGGCGGTGGACATGTACGGCAAGGGTCGTCGCGGTGAAACGCCCGAGCAGTGCAGCGCGTTGATGATGCCCTTCGTGCAGGACCGTGGTTTGCTGCTGCGTCGCGCGAGCGCCGCCTGTCACTTCGCGCGACACCATCCGCTGGCCGACGGCCACCGCATGGGCGCGATCGGATTCTGCTTCGGTGGCATGTGCGCGCTCGATGTGGCGCGTGCCGGCGTGACGGGCATCAAGGCGGCGGTGTCGTTTCACGGACTGCTCGGCGCGCCGACCGGCGTCACGGCCGGTCCGCGCCCCATGCAGGCGCGCGTGCTGGCGTGCCACGGATGGAACGATCCCATGGCGAAGCCGGTCGACTTCCAGGCCTTCGCGGGCGAGATGACGGCCGCGGGTTGCGACTGGAACGCGCTGGTGTTCGGCCATCGAGGCCACGCATTCACCAACCCCAAGGCTGCGGACGCGTCAGGGGGCATGCAGTACTGCGAGCGCGCCGAGCGACGCGCGTTTGCGGCGATGGCCGACCTTCTGCACGAATGCCTGGTGGTGCAGCCGGCCGCGGCGCTTGGCGCATGTCCTGTGCCGGCGTGAGCGGGTGCGTGCGCGGCACGCATTCACATTGCGCGCCGATCAAAAACGGGCGCGGGATCGCGTGTGACATAAACAGGTGACGCGTGTGTGGAGTTTGAGCGCGGCAGGGCCGAAGCGGCCCAAGAAGCGCATCAACACGCGTACAACTCCGCACCATGTTGGATGTGGCCCTCGATGTCCGAGAGGCCGGGGTCGTCGAATTCCTCCTCGACCGGCACGCGATGGCGCTGTGGGAGTTGTTGCGACGCGCCGGTGTGCCCATCACGATCGCGCAACTGAGTCGACAGTCCGGCAGTTCCCAGGCGATCGTGCAGGAAGCGATGGACGCGCTGGTGGCGTTCCGCCTTGCGAAGCGCATGCCGGCGGCAGGGCGCCGCAAGACCATCACCTATAAGGCCACGTGCGAGCGCATCGTGGTGCGAGGAGATCTCGCCGATCCGCAGGATGCCCCGCTGTTCAAGCGCTACTACGAGCGGTTCAGCGCGTTCAACGAGGGCGTGCTGGGCCGCGACGGGTTCGTGGATCGCGCCGCGCAAGCCGGCGCGCTGATCCAGTACTACGCCGCACCGCTGCAGCTGAGCGACACCGAGGCCGTGGAGCTGCGGCGCCGCATGCAGGAAGTGTTCGGTTTCCTGAAGATGGTGCAGGACAAGCATGTGGGCCCGCGCGCGCGACCGTCGACCGCCTGCAATCACTACGCCTGCTTCCGCATCCAGCCGCTGGTCGAACTCCAGATGCCGCAGCCCGAGATCGTGATTCGGCCGCGCAA
>CAIPQY010000563.1 GCA_903867275.1 uncultured bacterium
GCCGCGCGCTCCACGTTCATGGCGGTGGTGTCGGCGATGCTGCACGCGCGATCGCGACCGCGCACCTTCACGGCCAGGCTCTGCGGGCGCAGGCGATGACCGTTGCAGGTGGGGCAGGGGGCCGTGCTCATGTAGGCCAGCAGTCGCTCCTTCACGAACTCGCTCTCGGTCTCCAGATAGCGGCGCTTCAGGTTGGGCATCACGCCCTCGAAGCGCACGCCAAGCTTCTCCTCCTCCGCCTCGGGCACGCCCTCCATCAGGTAGCGCCGGATGCGCGGCGTGAGCTTGCTGAAGGGCATCTCCGTCGGCACGTCGAAGAACTTGCAGAAGCCGCGCAGCAGTCGGCTGTAGTAGATGTTCATGCGGCGCCCGTTGCGGCGCCACGGCTCGACGGCGCCCTCGGCCACGCCCAGATCCGGATCGTTCACGACCAGTTCGGCGTCGAACTCCTGCACCTGGCCAAGGCCCGCGCACGCAGGGCACGCGCCTTGCGGCGAGTTGAAGCTGAACAGGCGCGGCTCCAGTTCCTCCAGCGCGCATTCGGGGTGATCCGGACACGAGAACTTCTCGCTGAAGCGGTGCTCGATCCACTCGCTGCCCTGTTCCACCAGCACCACGCATGAACCCTCGCCAAGCTTCAGCGCGGTCTCCACGCTTTCGGCCAGGCGCTGGCGATCACCCGCGTCGGGCACGATGCGATCCACCACCGCCTCGATGGTGTGCAGTTCGTAGCGGCCCAGGCCCAGCGGATTCTCGCCGCCGGCCTTCAGCGCCTCGCGAAGATCCACCACCTTGCCATCCACGCGCGCGCGTACCCGACCCTGACGCTGCAGCGACTCGGCCACATCCTTGTGGAAACCCTTGCGCGCGCGCACCACGGTGGCGCACAGCATCACGCGCTTGCCGCCGAACGACTCGATCAGCGTGTCGGTGATCTGCGAGGCGCTGCTGGCCTCGATCGCCTTGCCGCAGGTGCGGCCCTTCTCGTCCACATGCCAGCAGGTGGGCGTGCCGCAGCGCGCCCACAGCAGTCGCATGTAGTCGTAGATCTCGGTGGTGGTGGCCACGGTGCTGCGTGGCGTGTGGCCGCCACCGCGCTGCTCGATGGCGATGGTGGGGGGCAGGCCCTCGATGCGCTCAACATCGGGCTTGCGCATCTGGTTCAAGAACTGTCGCGCGTACGCGGACAGGCTTTCCATGTACTTGCGCTGGCCTTCGGCGAAGATGGTGTCGAACGCCAGGCTGCTCTTGCCGCTGCCCGACACACCCGTGAACACCACCAGCTGGTCGCGGGGCAGTGAAACCGCCACACCCTTCAGGTTGTGCTCGCGGGCACCTTCGATGCGGATCTGGCGGTCGATATGGGGGGCAGGCTTGGGCACGGACCCAACTTATAGGGACGGATCGGCCTTCCTGTCAGCCCTGGAGGGTCCGGAAAGCGAAGGAAGCCTCGTAAATTCCGAGGCGGGACTGGCAGAAGTTCCAGTTCGGTGCAGACTTCCGACCGTTCCGCCCGAAGATGGGTGGCAGGAAGGCGTTCTTCCTGAAACCGCGTCACTCGCCTATCGTGCCCGCCAAGACATGCACACGCAGAACGGCAACCTTGCGATCGCGGAACCGCCCGTCCGGACGGCCTCGGCGGTGTCGCGTGATCGCGGCGTGGAGCGCGACGAGGTGCAGCCCACCGATCTGGCCATGCTGCGCGAGCGCGTGAAGCGCATGCGCATGCCGCGCGGCGAGTGCGTGCCCGGCATCGATCGCTGATCAACCCGATGTGACTGCTGGCCCCGCCCAACGCGGGGCCTTGTTGTTTTTGCGGCGTACGCCTCGCGCTCACTTGCGCTTGCCGCTGCGGCGACCGCGCGTGCCGGGCATGCCTGCGCGGCTCGGGCGTTCGGCCTCGCGGTCGGCCTCGCCCACCAATCCAGCAAGGCCCGCGTTGTCCGGCATGGCCTTCACCTTGGCCAGCGTGTCGCGCAGCGTGGCCGCGCGCTCGAACTGCAGTTCACCGGCGGCATCCAGCATCTCGCGTTCCAGATCGGCGATCACCTCGTCGCGATCGAATGTGCGCTCGTCCTTGCCGCCGCGCGCCTCGCGCACCACGCGGTTGGCCGCCAGTTCCTGCTCGATGCCGCGGCGGATCGACTTGCGCACCGTTTCGGGCGTGATGCCGTGCTCGGCGTTGTAGGCCAGCTGCTTCGCGCGCCGTCGCTGCACCTCGTCGATGGCGGCCTGCATCTCGGGGGTCACCTTGTCCGCGTACAGCACGGCCATTGAATTCGCGTTGCGCGCCGCCCGGCCCATGGTCTGGATCAGGCTGCTGGTGCTGCGCAGGAAGCCCTGCTTGTCCGCGTCCAGAATGCACACCAGACTCACCTCGGGCAGATCCAGGCCTTCGCGCAGCAGGTTCACGCCCACCAGCACATCGAAGGCGCCTTCGCGCAGGTCGCGCAGCAGTTCCAGTCGCTGCAGCGTCTCGATCTCGCTGTGCAGGTAGCGCACGCGCAGGCCCTTCTTGTCCAGGTGCGTGGTCAGGTCCTCGCACAGGCGCTTGGTCAAGGCCGTCACCAGCGTGCGTTCGCCAAGCGCCGCGCGTTCGCGTGCACGCTCCAGCATGTCGGGCACCTGATCGCGCGCGGGCTGCAGCAGGATGGGCGGGTCCACCAGACCTGTGGGGCGGATCACCTGCTCCACCACCTCGCCGCCGCACTGCTCCAGCTCCCAGGGGCCCGGCGTTGCGCTGACGAAGATGCACTGCGGCACCAGTTCCTGGAACTCCTCGAACTTCAGCGGCCGGTTGTCCATCGCGGCGGGCAGGCGGAAGCCGTGATCCACCAGCGTCTCCTTGCGCTTGCGGTCGCCGAAGTACATGCCGCGGATCTGCGGCAGCGTGACGTGGCTCTCGTCGATCACCACCAGCCAGTCGGCGGGGTCGTGGCCCGGCACGTGGCGGAAGTAGTCCAGCAGGCACCACGCGCGCTCGCCCGGCGCGCGGCCGTCGAAGTAGCGGCTGTAGTTCTCGATGCCGCTGCAGAAGCCCGTCTCGTGGATCATCTCCAGGTCGTACTTCACGCGGCCCAGCAGCCGCTGCGCTTCCAGCAGCTTGCCCTGGCCGCGCAGTTCCAGCACGCGGGCGTCCAGATCCAGGCGGATCTGCTCGGTGGCCTTCGCGCGCTGGTCCTCGGGCATCACGTAGTGCACGGCGGGGAAGATGAGGATGCGCGGCTCTTCCGACAGCAATTCGCCGCTGGTCGCGTCGATCACCTCCAGGCGTTCCACCTCGTCGCCGAACAGGCTGATGCGCACCGCGGTCTGCTCGTAGGCGGGGAACACCTCGATGCAGTCGCCGCGCACGCGGAAGTTGCCGCGCTGCGGCGCCGCCTCGTTGCGCACGTACTGCATCGCGGTCAGGTTGCCGAAGAACTCGCGTCGGTTCAGCTTCTGTCCCGCGTGCAGGTTGATCACCTTGTTGCGGTATTCGGTGGGGCTGCCCAGGCCGTACAGGCAGCTCACGCTCGACACCACGATCACGTCGTCGCGCGACAGCAGGGCGCTGGTGGCGGCCAGGCGAAGGCGATCCAGATCATCGTTGCGACTGGCGTCCTTCTCGATGTAGATGTCGCGCTGCGGGATGTAAGCCTCGGGCTGGTAATAGTCGTAGTAGCTCACGAAGTAGTTCACCGAGTTGCCGGGGAACAGTTCGCGCAGCTCCTCGTACAGCTGGGCCGCCAGCGTCTTGTTGTGACTCACCACCAGCGTGGGGCGCTTCACGCGCTCGATCACGTTGGCGATGGTGAAGGTCTTGCCGGTGCCGGTGGCGCCAAGCAGGGTCTGGTAGCGGCGCGCATCGTGAACGCCATGCACCAACTGTTCGATGGCCCGAGGCTGGTCGCCCATGGGCTTGAAGGGGCTCGAGATCGCGAAGGGCTCGGACACGGCGCGACTGTATTTGGCTTGGCAGCGGGGCGTCGCCGCCACGGCGTGCAGCATCGGTTGGGATGCCGTTTATGGCCGCGAACAGGCGTTATTACAAGACACTTTCGAAATTCAAGGTCGGGAGCGCGACTTTCGACGGCCGCGAGAGCGCGCGTGGCCGCACGCGCGACCGATCTGCGGCGCTGAGCATTGTTTCAGGACTCTCGATCCGGCGATGCGGGTGAAACGGCAGATGAATCTCTTGCCACGTGTGGGTGTTGAAGGCAAGTTTCCCCGCCGCTCGGAGCGGCGTCTTCAGGGAGAACCAGAACATGTCCACGCATCAGCGACATCGAATCGTCCAGCACCTGCTCGTGGCGGCGTCCAGCCTCTGCGTCGGGGTGATTCTGGCACGTGCCATGGGCTTCTGACACACTCGTCCGTCGGTCGCGCCACGCAGCGCGACTCGGTGGCGGCGTCGAAAAACGAGTCGCGGATTCATCCGGGGCTCGTTGTCTTTTTCGGCACACAGTCGCGCAACCAGCCGAAGGCTCAGCCGGGCCCTGCGAGCAGCGCGCGGGGGTTCTCCCCAAGAAGCCGGCGGGCGGTGGGCCAGGCGGCGAAGAGCGCCAGCGCGAGCACGACCAGCGAGCCGATCCCCC
>CAIPQY010000564.1 GCA_903867275.1 uncultured bacterium
GCGGCCTTGTGCATGACGCAGGCGGTGGGGCAGGGCAGACTGGTGATGCGGCGGAAAGCCACGGATCCAGCCTGCAAGTAGGCGTGCAGCGAGGGGTTGTCGAGCGCATCGATCTCGGCAAGATCGGCGCCTGCCACGAACACGCGCTCGCTGTCCGAGACAAGCACGAATCCCTTGGGTCGCAGCGTGGCGATGTGACGCAGGCACACATCGATCGAGTCGATCAACCAGCGGTCGAGCACCACCACGCCACCACGCGGCTTGGACGGATTGGGCACCAGGTGCAGCACCACCACGCCATCCGGACGCGTTTCAACGGGAAGTGGGAGGGTGTCGGCCATGGGCGTACGGTACTCCAAGATGGCGAAGCAGGCGCCCGCGAGCGGTCTCAGCTTCGCGCGGGGGCCTCGAATCGGGCCTTCAGACGCTGCTGTGCCTCGTCACCGCGGATGATGCGGGCCGACAGGTCGGCCGCGCGGCGCATGATGTCATCGTTCAACTCGCCTTCCAGTTCACCAAGCCACTGCTTGGTGGTGGCGAGCGCTTCCTTGCCACCGGCGCACAGCTTGTGGGCCAGCGAGGTTGCGGTCGACTCGAGTTCACTCTCGATCGCCAGATGGGTGGCCAGGCCAAGGCGATGTGCCTCGGTGCCGTTCACCACGCCACCCGTGAGAAGCATGGCGCGCGCGGGACCGGCGCCGATGCGTCGCATGAGCAGCGGCGCCACCACGGCGGGGCAGATGCCAAGGTCGACTTCGGGATAGCCAAGCTTCGCCTCGGCATGCGTGATGGCCAGATCGCACGCCACCATCAGGCCGCATCCACCACCGATGGCCGCGCCGCGAACGCAGGCGATGGTGGGAATGGTGAGGCGACGCAGCGACAGCGACACGCGCGCAAGCGTGTGCAGCATCAGGCCCATGCGTTCGGCATCGTGCAGCACGCCACGCAGATCCATGCCTGCACAGAACGCCTTGCCCTCGCCGCGCAGCACCAGCACGCGCGCGGTGGCATCGGTGGCCACGCGTTGCAGTGTGGACTCGAGTGCGTTGATCAGGTCCAGCGAAAGCGCGTTGCGCGCATCGGGGCGATGCAGGCTGAGCGTGAGCACACCATCGGCGGATTGCAGGTTCACCAGGTCGGACATGCCCGCAGCGTAGCGGCGTTTCAGCCCTTTCGACGGGCGTTCCACGCGTTGCGCAGCATGGTGCGCGAGGCGTCGGAGCCAACCGTGGACAGGCTGGCATCAAGCGCGGCCTTGGCGCGGGTTGGATCGATGGAGTGATCCAGATCCTGCAGCCAACGCTTGGTGGAGGCGAGCGCGTGCGGGCCCTTGGCAAGCAGCGTGCGCGCGGTGTCGAGGGCGAGAGCCGGAAGTTCGGCAGTGTCTGGCGCCAGTTTCCACACGATGCCGCGCTGCAGCGCCGCCACACCATCGAGCAGTTCACCGCTCACGAACATGCTGCGCGTGTTGCCCGCACCGATGCGTGCATCGAGCACCGTGCCGCTGATCGCGGGTGACAGGCCGATGGCGTGGGTTGGATAGCCGAAGCGTGCCTCGGGTGATGCGACGGTGAGATCGCACCCGACCGCGATGGCACACCCACCCGCAAGCGCCGGGCCCTGCACCACCGACACGCTCACGGCCGGCAGCGCGCGCAATCGACGCACGCATCCGGCGAGTCGCTTCAGGAACGAGGCAAGCAGCGGCTGCGCCGGATCCGGATCATCGGCAAGCAGTCCAAGATCGAAGCCCGCGCAGAACGCGCTGCCTTCGCCCTGCAACAGCACCACGCGCACCGCCGATGCGGGCGGCGCCTCGTGCAACGGATGAAAGCGCGATGCGGCGGTGGCGGCCTCCAGTTGCAGGATCGCGGCTTCGAGGCCGTCGAACATGGGCGGACCCATGGTGTTGCGACGCGCCGGATCGGCGAGCGTGATGGTGGCCAGGCCGGCAAGGTCACCCGTGTGCAGCAGCAGTCGAACCGGCCCGAAGCGATGCTCCTCACCTGCGTTGTTCATCGACCCACGCCTGGCGTGCCCGGAATGTCGCCGGCGGCCCAGATGACCGGATTGTGATGCTCGAATCCAAGCACCGTCACGCTGCCCGCGCGAATGGCGAAGCTGCGACCGCGCGAGGCCGGCAACTGCAGCCACGAGGCGATGATGAAGCGCGAGAAGTGGCCATGCGAGAACAGCGCCACATTGCCCGGCACCGCCTCGATCTTCTTCAGCAGGCTGGTGGCGCGCGCGTGCACCTGCTCCATGGTCTCGCCGCCCGGGCAACCATCGCGCCACAGGTCCCAGCCTGGATGCTTCGCCTGGATCTGCGGCGTGGTGATGCCTTCGTACTGGCCGTAGTCCCACTCCATCAGCAGCGGCTCGGGTTGCACCTGCGACTCCAGGCCGCACAGGCGCGCCGTTTCCATGGCGCGTGACAGCGGGCTGCTGAACACGCGCTCGAACTGCACGGTCTTCACCCACGGTCGCAGCGCCTCGGCGGCCGCGATGCCCGTGGGCGTGAGTGGAATGTCGGTGCGGCCGGTGTGGCGGCCATTCACGCTCCACTCGGTCTGCGCGTGGCGGATGATCCACACCTGACGGGCGCCGCCGCCCGAAGCGACGGAGAATGCTGCGTCGACGGTCATGGCTTGGGTGCGGCCTGCACCGCGATGAACGGATCACGCAGATACACCAGCACCAGGTTGTCGGCACCCGAGAGCGTGAGTTGACTGCCCTCGATGGTGGGCACAAAGCCCATCTCGATGCGGCGCGGTGGCGGCTCCACCACGATGCGCAGCGAGGTGCCGTCGAATTTCCACGAGCCCTTGCGGATGAAGTCGCCTTCGTGCGCCGACATCATGCCGCCGTTGGCAAGCACCAGCACGGCACCGGCAGGACTCACGAAGGGCTCCTTGGCGTCGCGCTCGGTCGTCTCCGCCGACTCCGGCATCACGCAATCGCCGGGCGAAAGGATCCATCGTCCCATCAGCGCGGCGCTTGTTGCCGCCACCGTTGGTTCGGGCTTCGGCGCGGTCTTGAATTCCGGCGGGGGCTTCTGCTTGGGCGAGTTCAGGCAACCGGCCAGCGATGCAGCGCTCAGCAGCAGGACGAGAAGGGGATGGGCAGCAGGGAAGCGCCGGGACATGCGCGACATGCTACGGATCCAGCAGTGCACCGGGCGCATCCTGCTCCAGCAACTCGATCGAGGATGGAATGAGCACATTCAGGCGGTCGGCCACCGCGCGCAACAGCAGCAGTTCCTGCGGCTGCATCAGCGCATCCTCGGCCACGGTGGCGGCGGCGGCCTCCACCACGCGATGGCGGTCCGCGTCGCGCAGTTCGGCCAGTCGCTCGAGTGATGCGTCCACGGCGTCGAGCGTGCATTGCGCGCCGGGGGCCGGATCCTGGATGGGCAGCTGCAGATGGTCGAGCCCGCGTGCCGCAGCTTGCCGCGCGCGAGCCGCGTCACCGGCCCACGCCAAAGCCGAGAGCAGGATCCACGCCTCCTTCTGTCGCGAGCGCAGCGTGGCGTTGCCCGGGCGATCCGCCAGCGCACCAAAGCGCGCCTCCACGCGGCGCGCCAGCACCGAGCGCATGGTCCACTCGAACAGCGACACGCTGCCGTCGGCGCGGATCACCTCGGTGAGCGCCTCGCGGAAGGCCATGTACTGCGGCTGCGACAGCTGCTGCAGCGCGGGCATGCACAGGTCCAGCACCATCAGGCGCAATGCATCCTTCAGCGACTCCATGGGTCCGCTCAGTCGAGACACGGTGGAAGCCATCGCGGGCCCCAGTCGCTGTCGAACGATGTCGCGTTGGCGCGATCGCGCGGACGCGTCGCTGGACCACGCGGTGAGCAGCAGCACCGCCTGCGCATCCAGCGGTTCGGTGCACGCCTCGGCGATGTGCTTGGGAAGCAGGCGATGCATGATCGGTCCCACGCGACGGATCATGTCGCTGGTCACGCCCACGCCGTCGGCGGGCTGCGCGTCGAGATGCGGCCGTTGACGGGCGGGTGCGCCACCAGAC
>CAIPQY010000565.1 GCA_903867275.1 uncultured bacterium
ACCGCTTCCGCGGCACCGGGGCATGTGGCGTCGCCCAATGCGCGGGCAGCCTGTGCGCGCATCTCGTCGTCGCTGCTGCCGCACATGGCGATGAGGGCCTTGCATGCGGTGGCGCCGGCGGGCTTGCCCACCTGGCGTCGCGCGATGATCTGCATGGCCCACAGCGCGTGCATGCGCGCGCGCTCCGAACTGTCGGCCGCATCCAGCACCACGTTCAGTGCGGTCAGTGCCGCGCTGCCTCGCTCCGCCAGTTCCAGATGCGCGCCTTGTCGCAGACGGCGGTCATCATGATCCAGCATCGTCACCAGTTCGCTGGTGGTGCGATCACGGAATCCCTGCTTCAGCACCTGCACCGCCTGTTGCGCGGCTGGCTTGGCCATGGACTCGGGATGCCACACGCGATAGATGCGTCCCTTGCCGTCGCTCTGCCAGCCGTTCCACCAGTCACTGACATACAGGCGGCCATCCGGGGCAAACTCCACATCGGTGGGCAGCACATCCTTGATGAAGATCTCGGGATTCACCATCTCGTAGCCGGCACCGGCGGGCTTCACGCCGAATCGCCACACCTGGCTGTATGCGTCGCCGCCAAGGAAGTCGGTGATGAGGAAGGTGCCGTTGAACTCGGCAGGGAACCCCGTGCCCGGATACGCGGCCAGGCCGGAGGGACCACTGGTGAGATGCGCGACCGGTGGCGTGAGCCACGCGGCCTGCAGCGTGTCGGCGGGATCGAACGTGAACCAGAGATGTTCCTGTTCCCACGGACCGCGCTTGTTCGCGGCCTCCAGCGTCTGGTAGGGCATCTCCCAGCCCGTCTCGCCGCCGTCGGGCAGATAGCACACGCGCGCCTTGTCGCCACCATCCGAATTGTTGTCCACGGTGAACAGGTCGCCGGCGTCGTTGAAGGCGATCTCCTGCGGATTGCGCAGGCCTTCGTAGAACACCTCCAGATTGGATCCATCCGGTTCGCAACGGAACACGGCCCCGGTGTTCGACGCCGCAAGCACCTTGCCTTCCTTCGTCTTCACGTTGTAGCCACGGTCGCCGATCGACCAGTAGATGCGACCGTCGGGTCCCTGCACCAGGCCGTGCATGTCGTGGCCGCGCAGGCTGGTCTTCACGCCGAAGCCGGTGAACAGCTTCTCGCGCACCTCGGCCACGCCGTCGCCGTCGCGGTCGATGAAGCGCCACACATTCGGGATGCAGGTGACCCACAGCGCATCGCCCACCTGCAACGCGCCCGCCGCGGTGCCATCGAGCGGCTCGCGCAGGTCGCCGGAGAAGTTGGTGCTCTGATCGGCCTTGCCGTCGCCGTCGGTGTCACGCAGGCGACGCACGCGATCGGCGTACTTGCTGAACCACGCCATGCCGCCTTCCTTCTTGTCCTTCCACTTCTCGTAGATGGCCAGTCGCTGCTCGATGCTGGTGCAGGCCAGATCGTCCAGCAGCCAGTAGGGGGAGTAGCGGTTGTCCTCCACGCCGCGATCCTGCCGCTCGCTCTCGCACACGAACAGCGAACCATCGGGCAGCACCGTGAACGCGACCGGATCCGGCACCAGCGGTTCGCGCGCCCACTCGTCCCACTTGAAGCCGTCAGGCAGCGTGATGCCTTCGGGGTCGTGCGGCGGTTCCTTCTCGTCGTCGGGGGTGATGGCCAGGATGGCGACGAGCAGCGGCAGTTCGAGCATGTGCGCGTTTTAGCCGAATTGCAGCAACAGCAACGACAGGTCGCCGGGGTCCACCAGGCCATCGCCCGAGAAGTCGTAGGGGCATGGGGCGGGGCACACGCCCATGTTCAGGAGCACCAGCGAAACGTCGCCGAAGTCCACGGAACCGTTGCCGTCGAGGTCGTAGATCAACTCGCCGCACGCATCGGGGATGCCGTTGCCGTTCGTGTCGGATGCCGCCCCCAGATCGATGTCGCAGCGATCCGGCATGCCGTTTCCGTTGCAGTCGCTTGCCCACCTGATGATGCGCGCGGCGCCCGAGTCCACCGCCAGTTCGTCGCTGTAGGGCGCGCCCACCATGCCGAAGTCGCGCTGCATGAAGAGCGCATTGCCGGAATACTGGGTGGACTGACGGATCCAGTCCACGCCCTGTTCCAGGAACAGCGTGGTCACGCCCGTGGCGCTCTGGTCCGGCTTGGTGGAGGCGAGCAGTCGCGAACCAGACAGCGCCACGCCGTTTCCAAGGCGCGTGCGGTCGCTGTTCATGCTTGGCCGCAGCACCGTGGTCGCATTCCATGAACCCGTGAAGCGGAACGTGTACACCGCGCCTGCCTCGTAGCCGGCGTATGTGTCGCCCGAAGCACCCACGACCAGGCGCTCGCCGTCGATCGCGACGGAACTTCCGAAGCGGCTCTGCTGACTGGGGCCTTGCAGTCGCGTTTCGAGGGCCCATGTGCCATCGACGCGCGTGTACACGTAGGCGGCACCCGTCATCGTGGTGCCGCTCGTCTCGTAGGGCGTCGCCACCACAAGGCGCGCACCATCCGTGGCGATCGAGAAGCCGAACAGCGCCTGTGTCTGCGGCGTCGGCGCCGTGATGCGCTGACGGAATGCGAACGCGTTGCCCTCGCGCTCGAAGACGAACACCGCGCCCGCCGACGCCACACCGTTCGGTCGGTTGCCGCGCGCGCTGATCAGCAGCAGCCCATCGCGCACCAGCATCTTGTCGCCGAAGAGGTCGCCGTACGTCGGCATGGGGCACTCGATGGTCTGTACCACGCTCCAGCCAACGCTTGTGCGCGCGAACACGTACACGCGACCCGTCGGAATGCCCGCGGCATTGGCCGCCGAAGCGCCGACCAGCACCAGGTCACGGTCCACCGCCAACGATGCACCGAACTGCGCGCTGGCGGCGGCGTCG
This sequence comes from uncultured bacterium, assembly GCA_903867275.1. GTDB lineage: Bacteria > Planctomycetota > Phycisphaerae > Phycisphaerales > SM1A02 > SYAC01. Next base: position 2,869 of record CAIPQY010000565.1, read on the forward strand.
GGCGCGTACACAGTGCCGGCGTAGGCCCACACTTCACCGGTGCGCTCGTAGATCGCCGCCTTGCCCGCGAAACTTCCCCGATCGTCGTCGCCTGGCGCGCCCACGGCAGCCACCGTGGCTGAACAGCCCACCGACTGGCCGAAGTAGTCGCTCGTCGCTGGTGCCGGATTCCGCTTGCTGCTCACGATGCCCGCGGGGCAGAAGGTTCGCGCGGCGTTGGTGGTGCAGGGCTGCGAGGCGCTGAAGCCGCATTCGTCCAGTGCACCGTCGCCATCACAGTCGCTGCCGAGGCCGAAGGCGATGTCGAGGGCGTCCACGCTTCCGTTCGCATCACAGTCCGACTGTGGAACGGCGCCACGATTGCACCGGAAGCTGGAGATGGTCTGCCACGTGTCGTTGATCGTGGTCGCGTTGTCGGCCTCGTTGACCTGACCGATCGTCACGCCGGTGGGGCGAGCGTCGTAGTTCACGCGGGGGTTGCTGAAGTAGTCGATGCGGTTGCCTGGCGCATAGGCCATGATCGTGCGGAACTGCGATCCGCTCTGGCCATTGAACCGCCAACCCAGGCTGTAGCTCCACAGTCCGCCGCCGGTGCAG
>CAIPQY010000566.1 GCA_903867275.1 uncultured bacterium
CCCTGATCGTCGGCGCGCCCGGATTCGACTCGGCCACCTCCAACGCAGGCGCGGCATTCAGCTACCAGCGGGTGCTGCTTGGCGACTGGCGCAAGTCGGACACCGATCTGTGGTCCGACGCGGCGACCGCCTCGGAATTCAGCAGCAAGTGGGTGGCCGTCTCGTCCAGCGGCGTGCTCGCGGCGCTCGCCTCCGAACTTCCACGCGGATCGATCGGCGGCGCGTTTCCCATGCGCTTCATCGACGACTTCTCCGGCAGCGGCGCATCGCAGGGCTCAGGAAGCGGCACCACCGATGGAACAGGCGCGGCGGGCGGCGGTTCGGGTTCCGGCACCACCGGCGGATCCACCACCGGTGGCGGCGGCGACGACGGCGATCTGTCGGGTGGCGGAAGCGCCAATCCCACCGATTCCGTTGGCCAGGGCGGACGACCACGCCCCATCACGTCCCTGCCGCCGCTCATGGCTCCATTTGGAGAGGTGCAAAGCACGCTGCTGTTCGAGACCGGCATCCAGAACACGATCGTGGGCCTGCAAACCGACGGTCAGACGCCGCGAGGCCGCGTGGTGACGGTCGCGAGCGTGCCGGACGGCTGGCAATTGGCCGCCGTCGGTGACACGAACGGCGATGCCAGTGGCGACCTGATCTGGGTGGACCCTGACCGCAAGATCCGCGTGTGGTCGCGCGATGGAATCACCTTCACCGCCAAGGAAACGCTTCGTGCGCTCGGCAGCAACGAGAACGTGGTGGCGAGCACCGACTTCGACGGAGACGGCGTGGATGACATCATCACGCGCGATCCAATCAGCAAGGTCGTGACGGCGATCCGCATGCGCGAGGGCAAAGCCACCGGCGTCGCGTACACGTTAACGATTCCGTCGTCGTCCTGGCAGGTCGTGCCGCACAAGCTGGTCGGTGGCCTGCTGATCCGCGACACGGCAACCGGCGCCGTGAAGCGCGTCGCGCGCGATGCGGTGCGCGGCACCATCACCGTGGCCGACGCTCCCTCGCCCAGCCGCGATGAGGTGATCGAGGGCATCGGCGACCTTGATGGCGACGGCAACGACGACATGGTCTGCCGCAATCCCGACTCGGGCGACGTGTCCATCTGGCGACTGGACGAGAACGGCAAGTTGATCGCCACGCGCGTGATGTGCCTGAACGGCCTGATCTGGAAGATCGAGGGCGTGCACGACTGGGACGGCGACGGCATCGAGGATCTGCTGCTGAGCCACGACCATGCACGACGCCTGATCGTGATGCATGTGCTGTTCGAGGATGGACAGTCCACCTTCGGCAGCAATCTGCGCATCGGCAACATGGGCACGGCGCGGCTGCTGAACGTGGCGGACCGCTGAGGTCAGGGCCGCGGCTCGCGCGGGGTGAAGGCCCGACGCGCGCCACCAAGATTCATCCGGAAGAACGCGTCGTCGAGGAAGGCGTCCATGCGCGCCGCATCCACGCCGGCCTGCCGTGCCAGCGGAACCTCGATCGCCCGGTACGCAGCCACCGCCTTCGCGTCGTCCGCATGGCGTGCCACAAGATCCCGAAGCCACGCCGTCTCCTGCTGCAGGCGACCGAGCGCACGTTCCAGGAACCGCCGACTCGCCGCGCGATCGCGCGCCACGCCTCCGCCATGCGTCAGCCACAGGTGCGTTGGCTCGGCGTCGATCACGCGCTGCAGGCTGGCGCACCACGCATCCGGCTCGAACTCAGGCGGCGGCGTTGGAATGGCGATCCACTCGCTGCCGGGCACCAGAATGCCGGACAGATCGCCCATGAACGCATGGCGCTCCGACGCGTCCTCGAGCAACCACACCACATGATGGCGTGCATGCCCCGGCGTGTGCAGCGCGCGCAGCACATGACCGCTCCATGACAGCGTGGCCTGATCCTGCACCGGGTGCAGATGCGCCGCATCCACCGCAAGCAGATCACCGTAGAACGGTTCGTACGCGTCGCCGTGCACGCGCCGAGTGCTCGCGAGCAGCTTCTCGGGATTCGCCAGATGCGGCGCACCGAACGGATGCACGTGCACATGCGCACCAACCTGCGCCAGATGGCCGGCGGCGCCCGCATGATCCAGATGGATGTGCGTGAGAAGCAGATGTCGGATGTCCGGCAGCGCAACCCCCGCCGCCTGCAGCCCCTCGATCAGCGTGCCTCGCGTGGCGGCAGGCCCGCACTCCACGAGCAGATGACCATCGACGCCGCGGATCAGGAACGCGTTGGCCGCGCCCGGCACCCGCATGTAACCCACATCGATCGCCTGCACCTGCATGGTGGCCCTCATGCGGCGGATCGTGAGGCGCGCACCATCACGCGAAGCGCGCCGAGCATCGCCATGAACGCGCAGATGCCCACCGACCCATAGGCCAGCTTGATGTCCGCAAGTCGACCGCCGATCACGTCGCGTCCCGGAATCAACTCGATCAGGATCATCACGCCGATGCAGATCACCATCCACGCATCGAGTCCGCGCGTGAGCATCCAGCCCAGCATGGCGGCAGCGGCGATGGCCACCGGCGCGAAGTGATAGTTGCTCGAATGCGGCGCGATCAGCATATAGGTGCAGGCCGTCGCGCCGACGCTGGCGATGGCCCACAGGCTCGCGCTTTCGCAGCTTGCCGACACGCGCGTGGCGATGCGCCGCGCAGTGCCCCAGCAGAACCACAGCAGCGTGCTTGTCATCGCCAGAATCCACACAGCCAGCACGATGCGACGCCCGCCATCACCTACGGCCACGAGCATGCACTCGTAGTCCAGCCCACGATCCGTGGGCGTGGGCACCATCAGGCGCGTCAGGATGCCGGTGCCGCTCTGGTTGAG
>CAIPQY010000567.1 GCA_903867275.1 uncultured bacterium
ACAAGCACCACGGTGCGCTGCGCGCCGGATGGATGCGCGGTTGTCATGCTTTCAGGAACCCAGAACGCGTCGCTGCAGCAGCAGCGTGGCGATGCACGCGATGGCGGCGATGGCGGCCAGTTCGCCGCGACCCAGCATGACCAGCGACGCGGTGTCGATGCAGGCGATGCCCGCGATCCAGCGCATGACGCCGCGTGGCACGCCACCCGGCAACGTCATGCTGCCCAGCCCGCGGAACAGCAGCCACGCGGCACCCAACATGGCGGCCCCATAGAAGGCGCTCTGCATGGCACCAAGCGCCGGCAGCAACCGACACGCGACGGCGCCGAATGGCAACACCGCCGCCACCGCCACCATGCTGGCGGCCACGGACAGATGCATGTCGTGATCGTGCACCGGCACCGCCGCAGCCTCGTTGCGCGCGGCGATCGAGATGCCAAGCGTGTACACACCCAGCGGCAGTGCAAAGAAGCCGAGCAGGTTCCAGTCGGGCTGCTGGTTGTTCGAGCACGCGATGGCGGCGATGGTGGGCACCAGCGCGCGGCAGCACGCCATCAGCGCGGGGCCCGCGATGGCGCTGCGATGCAGCAGGTTGTAGCCCGTCACGCACGACACCAGCAGCAGCATCCACGGAATCGCATTCGAACTGGCCGCCGCAAGCAGCAGCACGGCGGCGGCGATCAGCGTCATCGCGAGCAGCAGCGCGGAACTTTCGCGGATCTGCCCCGACACGATCGGCCGGCTTGGGCGCTCACGACGATCGATGGGTTGATCGAAGTAGTCGTTCATCACCATGCCGCCCATGTACAGCAGCATGGTGCCTGCCGCGACCAGCGTCATGGGAAGCACCGCGATCGCGCTGCCGGGCATGGTGCTGCCGCCAATGGCCGCACCCACCAGCGAGCCGGTGATCACCGTTGGCGCGTTCGAGATGCGAAGCAGTCGCATCCAGGCGCCGAGGCCGACCGGGGCAGTGGGTGCGATCTCGCTCATCGGGTTGCAGACTGCGCGGAATGCGCCGCTTTGGCAAGCAGGGCACGCGCGTGCAGGATCTCGCGCGCGATGCCCTCTGGAATGCTTGGCGCCGCGGGTTCTGGCAACTGTGCCCACGCGTAGGTCTCCACCTCGATGAAGGCGTGTGGCAGGCGCGCGGCTCGGCGCAGGGCGGGCTCGATGGCCGACTGCGTGGTGCGCAGCGCACCCACCGCCTGCAGGAAGATGGGCACATGAAAGTGGCAGCGCCACGGCAGCGTGGGGTTGCCGGCCAGGAAATCGGGAATGTCCTCCCACACGCGCGGCTCGGCTGCGCTGCCCGTGACCACCTGATGCAGGTAGCGCGGCTCGTCGAATCGCTGCAGCGCCTGCAGGTGTTCGGGCGTGGCATCGCCCGCGATCGCCGACGACACCTGCACGCGATGCACGCCGATGCCGGCCGCTTCGCACAGATCGAACGCGGCTTCGGGCGCCTCGCCCATCACCGCGCCGTGGCACACATCCACGCACGCGCCAAGGTGTCGCTGCAGCGTGGTGTCACCGCTGCGCGGCTGCAGGCAGTGCGTCATGAAGCCGATGAGTTCTTCGAAGGTCTGGATGGCGCAGCCGGGTTCGGGTTCGATGTCGAGCGTCATGTGCACGCCGGTGCGCTGCTCGATGCGTGCAAGACCGCGCGCCACCTGCTCCAGTTGCGCGGAGGCCAGACCCACGCTTGCGCCGCAACCCTCGGCGCTGAATCGCGGGCGCCATCCAAGCGGCAGCGTGCTGATGCTGGCGTGCGTGGTTCCCGGTGCCAGCAGTTCGGGCAGCAGCTCGGCAACCGCCAGCGTGTACAGCGCGCGCCGCGCATTGCCCCAGTGCGGCTCGTACACAAGCGTCTTCACGCGCTCGGCGTTGAAGTTGCCGTAGGGAAAGGCGTTCACCGCCACCATGTGCAGTCCGGCAGCCAGCGTGTCGTCGCGAAGGCGTCGCGCCTCATCGGGCGCTTCCTGCAGTTGCCGAACGCTCTCTGCGCTCAGCCACACGCCGATGGGCAGCGGGCCATCGTTCACGAGCCGCGACACCTCGGCGGTGGGGCCAAGCAGGCTCTGCCGAAGTTCCTGCAGGTTGCGGCCTGCGTGAACGTTCGTGCAGTAGCCGATGCGATGCATCAGGGCGTGGCCTTGGGCGGCGCGGGCGCGTCGCCGGCGGGCTTGTTCGCCTTCATCACGCGCGCGATCTCGCGGTCCATCAGTTCAGGGTGACCCATCCACGCGATGGTGCCGGTGCCGTCCACGATGCAGGCCCACGGAATGCTGCGCTGCCTGGCCGCCAGCATCCACGCGCGACCCATGCTGGCGTCGCCGTCGAAGGCCACGCGGTAGTTCATGCCTTCGCCGCGGGATTCCACGAACTTCTGCACGGTGGCAAGTCGGCCGTCATCCGTATCGCCCTCGGCGGGCTTCTTCGTGGGCCTTTCGGAAGCGGCCACGCTGATCACGGTGAGTTGTGGGTACTGCTTCTGCAGCGCGTTCAGGTTTGGAATGTTGCGCACACATGGTGGGCACCACGTGGCCCAGAACTCGACCACATACACCTTGCCGGGCTCGAAGGCCTTCACGGGTTCGCCCTTCACCCATGCATCCACGGTGAGCGGTGGCGCGGGCGATCCCGCGGCCAGCACGGGCGTCGCCTCGGTGGGCGGCGCCTTGTCGCTGGGTGCGTTCGGGGGCGCGGGTTGCGCCGCAAGCATGACACTGAACACGAGGGCTGCGCTGATCATGCCTTCTCCTTCTTGTTGCGCGCGGCGGCGGCCGCGTCGACGAGCTTCTTCACCATGCCAAGGCCGAGCACCGGATCCTTGGTGCGCTCGGGGTGCCACTGCACACCGATGTAGAACGCGCGATCCTTCAACTGGATCGCTTC
>CAIPQY010000568.1 GCA_903867275.1 uncultured bacterium
CTGCACGGCGTCCTCGGCGTCGGCGGCCGGGGCGCCCAGCTTGCGTGCCAACGACCACACCAGGCCATGAAAGCGGTTCAGGCATTCGTTGATGGCGCCGGGTTCGCCAGCGGCCACGCGCTGCAGGATGGATGCGGACTCTTTCGCGGGGCGCTCCTGCTGTTGGGGTGGATCCGCGCAATGCGGATGCCTGCGCACAGTCTAACGGTGCGCGTGTTCCACCCATGATTGCCGCGAATGCCACAGCCCTCGTTCGCGCGCGAGCGCTCGATCAGCGCGAGCGCGCGGCGGGCGCTTCGATGCCCACGCCGTCATCCAGCAGCGCGGCCACGCTCCAGGCCTGCGCAAAGCAGCCGCTGGGCCGTTGGGGCGCATCACCGTCGGACACCTCGCACACCTGGCCCAGGCATCCTTCGCGCAGGTGGTGCAGGAAGGGTTCGCGGGCGAGTGCGATGCCCGCTTCATCCCCCGCGCGCTGCAGCGAGGTGGTGTAGGGCGCCAGCAGCCAGGGCCATGTCGTGCCCATGTGATAGGCCTCGTCGCGGTGTTCCACCGGACCTTCGTAACGGCCGCGATAGCCGGGTTCGTGCGGACCCAGCGAGCGAAGTCCGAGCGGCGTGAGCAACTGATCGCGCACGGTGGCGAGCATGCGCTTGCCAAGCGTGGCGCTCACCAGCGGCGTGGGCCCGGTGAGCGCGAACAGCTGGTTCGGACGCAGGCAGTCCTCGTTGCCCTGCGGACCGTCCAGCACATCGATCAGGCCGGTGCCATCGGGGCGGCTGAACCGCGCGAACGAACGCTTCGCTTTCGCAAGCGCCTTCGCCTGTGCGGTGGCATCGCGCTTCAGTCGCGGGGCCCAGTCGATCATGGTCTGCAGCAGGCCGCACCACAGCGCGTTGATCTCGACGGGCTTGCCCATGCGTGGCGTGATCACGCGGTCGCCGACCTTGGCGTCCATCCAGGTCAGCTGCGCGCCGGGTTCGGCGGCGGCAAGCAGGCCGTCCTTCGCGTCCACCGCGATGCCGTGGCGCGTGCCCTTCATGAATGCATCGAACGTGTTCTGCAGCGCGAGCCAGAGGTCGCGCGCCAGATCCCAGTCGCGCGTGGCGTTCACGGTGCGGCGCCCTGCTTCGGCCAGCAGCAGCGGCGCATCCACGCTGTTGTCCATCCACGGCTCGCCCGGTGCAGGGAAGCGGTTGGGCAGCAGGCCATCCTTCTGGAAGCGTGCCAGCGAGCGCAGGATGCTCGCGGCATCGTCGGCGCGGCCGGTGGAAAGGCACAGGCCGGGCAGCGAGATCAGCGCATCGCGACCCCAGTCGGCGAACCACGGGTAGCCCGCGATCACGCTGGTGCCGCGCTTGCCGTCGGGCAAGCCGCGCTGCACGATGAACTGGTCGGCCGAAAGCGCCAGACGCGCGCGGAAGTGGTCGCCGGTGGCCTTCGCCGCCTCGACCAGTTTCTTGGATCGGCGCAGGCATGCGGCCACGATGCGACCCGCCTCGCCGGTGTCTTCGCGTTGCGTGCTGGCGGTGAAACCGCGTGACTCGCCGGGCTTCAGCGTGATCACCAGTTCGCCGGCGCACACGCTGGCATCCACGCAGTCGTAGCCCAATGCGCGTTCGACCGGCAGCAGATAGTTGCGATACCAGGTGCCGTCGGCGGTGGCTGCGCAACCATCGGCCTGCAGGTGCACCTGGCTGCCTTCGCCCTGCGCACCCTCGAACTGCACGCGCAGGCCACCCGGCTGCTGCGTGATGTCGGCCTTGAACGCACCCACCTGGGCCAGGTGATCGTGCGGACGGTGATTCACCAGGCACTTGATCGCGATCTGCACCGGCTTGCTCGCGTGGCGCAGCGTCAGCAGCACTGCGGTGGCGTTGCGGCCGCGCGCCATGGTGATGCGTTCCTCGAGCAGCGCCGAGCCGATGCGCCAGTGGCGCACGATCACCGATCCGTTCATGTGGAGGCGGATCAGGTTGCCGAGGCCGGGTGCATCGATGCCGGCGCCCGCCCATTCATTGGCGGTGAGCGGATGCACGGTGCCATCCACCGTGGCGAACAGCTCGATCTTGGGCACCAGCATGGTGCGACCAGCGGGGGCGTCGGTGGCGGCCACCAGCAGGCCGTGCCATCGCCGTTGCAGCAGTCCGCCCACGGTGCCGCAGGCGTAGCCGCCGAGGCCGTTGGTGCTCAGCCATTCCAGTTGGCCGCTCTGGCGCGCATCGCGCCACTGGTTCGGCCCCAGATCCACGATCGCATCGAGCGCGGTGGTCATCACGCGCCCTTGCCGGAAGCCTTCTCGCGCTCACGCTCGGTGCGGCGGCGCTGCAGTTCGGCGTCGATGAACGGCGCGATGCGGCCATCGAGCACATGCTGCGGGTTGCCCGTCTCGTGGCCGGTGCGATGGTCCTTCACGCGGTTGTCGTAGAACACGTAGCTGCGGATCTGCGTGCCCCAGTCGCGCGTCACCTTGCCGCCCGTCACCGCGGCGATCTCGGCGGCGCGGCGCTCTTCCTCGATCTGTTCCAGCTTGCCGCGCAGCACGCTCATGGCCTGCTTGCGGTTCTGCGGCTGGTCTCGGAAGGTGCTGGCCACCACCTGGATGCCGGTGGGGATGTGCGTCACGCGGATCGCGGTGGCGACCTTGTTCACGTTCTGGCCACCCGGGCCGCTGGCGCGCACGAAGGGCACGATCTCCAGGTCCTTGGCCGGAATCTCCAGATCCGTCTCCTCGAACTCGGGGCTCACGTCCACCGTGGCGAAGCTGGTCTGGCGCTTGCCTTCGGCGTTGAACGGACTCACGCGCGCCAGGCGATGCGTGCCGCGTTCGCAGTTCATGTAGCCGAACGCGTAGGGGCCTTCCAGTCGATACGCCACTTCGCTCACGCCCGCTTCGGCGCCGGCGCTGCGGTGCATCTCCTCGATCTTCCAGCCCATCTCGTTCCAGTAGTACAGGTACATGCGCTCCAGCATGCCCGCCCAGTCTTCGGCCTCGGTGCCACCGGCGCCGGCCTGAAGGGTGACGAAGCAGTTGCGGTAGTCATGCTTGCCCGACAGCAGGCTCTGCAGTTCCACCTTGGCCATGCGCGACTGCAGTCGGAACAGCGTCTCGTCCACCTCGCTCAGCAGGTCGGCGTCGCCGGCCTCCTTGCTCATCTGGTAGCCGACCTGCGCGTCCTCGAAGTCCTTGATCACGCCTTCCAGCGGCTCCACCTGCGCGCGGAGCACCTTCAGCTCGTTGATCACCTTCTGCGCGTTCTTGGCGTCGTTCCACAGGTCCGCGGCGCCCATGCGCTCCACCAGCGTGTTTCGCTCGGCGATCTTGCGTGGCCAGTCAAAGAGAGTCGCGGATGGCGGTGATCCGCGCCTCAAGTTCATCGAGAACGGGCTGGTGGGCGTCGAAGTGCATCGCGGCAGTGTAGCGGTGGCAAGGATCCGGGCAGGCGTGCGTGGGCGCGTCACCGCTATCTTCCACGCCATGCACATCGGTGAACCGGTCGCACGCATGAAGGAGAGCGCCACGCTGGCGGTGGCGGCGAAGGCCGCGGCGCTGAAGGCCGCGGGCAAGCCCGTGATCGGTTTCGGCGTGGGCGAGCCCGACTTCGACACGCCCGCACCCATTCGCGAAGCCGCCAAGCGCGCGCTGGACGCGGGCATGACGCGCTACGCACCCACGCCCGGCGACAAGGCCGTGCGCGAGGCGGTGGCGCACAAGCTGCAGGTGGAGAACGGCATCGCATGCAAGCCCGAGCACATCACGCTCACCGCGGGCGCCAAGCACGCCATCGCCATGTGCATGCAGACGCTGCTGCAGTTCGGCGCGGGCGACGAGGTGATCCTGCCCACGCCGGCGTGGGTGAGCTACAAGCCGCTCATCGAGCTGTACGGCGGCCGCTGCGTGGAGGTGCCAAGCACCGTGGAGCAGGGCTTCCGCCTGGATGTTGCCGGCATCGAGCGCGCCATCACGCCGCGCACGCGCGCCATCATCCTGAACAGCCCAAGCAATCCCTGCGGCGTGGTGCAGCCGCAGGCCACCATGCGCGAACTGTGCGACATGCTGGCCCGCCACGCGCATGTGACCATCGTCAGCGACGAGATCTACGAGAAGCTGATCTATCCCGAGGTGCAACCCGATGTGGTGCACGTGAGTCCCGGCGCCGATCCGCGCCTGACCGGCCGCACCATCACCGTGAACGGCATGAGCAAGGCCTTCGCCATGACCGGCTGGCGCGTGGGCTACATCGCCGCGCCCGGCGACGAGGGCCGCTTCGCGAAGGAAGTGATCAAGCTGCAGGGCCAGCTCACCAACAGCATTCCCACCTTCATCATGCCCGCGGTGGTGGAGGCGCTGACGAACGGTGCCGCCAGCGTGGAGCAGATGCGCAAGGCTTTCGCCGCGCGCGCGCAGCTCACGCATCGGTTGCTCGCCGCCGTGCCGCGCCTGCGCAACACGCCCAGCAGCGGCGCCTTCTACGCCTTTCCGTGCGTGCGCGAGTGCATGGGGCTTCGCACGCCCGCCGGCCGCGTGATCGATTCGGCGCAGGCCTTCGCCGAGGCTTTGCTGGAAGAGTCGCTGGTGGCGCTGGTGCCGGGCGAGGATTTCGGCGACTGCGCGCGCAGCAACATCCGCGTCAGCTTCGCCTGCTCCGAGCAGCAGATCACCGAAGGTCTGGGGCGCCTCAAGGCGTTCGTGGAAGCGCTGCGCTGATCAGGACTGCGTGCGCGGCGTGGCGAGGCCCGCCAGCAGCACGCATGCAGCCAGTCCGGTGCACGCGGCAGCGAACGCCGGCATGCTCAGTCCGATGCTGGTCCATGCAAGCACCTGAATCGGCGCCAGCGTGAACGACGCCACGAACACCGGCGCGGCGATCGCGACGAGCGCGGCCCAGCCTGGACACCGTTCAAAGCCCAGCACGCACACCACCAGCGTTGCGGTGGCCACCAACGACACGGGCAGCAGCGGGGCGGTCACGCCCGGCAGGCCGATCGCCAGCACCGCGATGAGACCGTTGATCAGCATCCAGCTGCTGCACAGCGTCAGAAGCGGATTCGCCCGTCGAACCAGCCGGGCTGTGGCGAACCATGCCGCGAGCACGCCAAGCAGCATCGCGGCGGCGAGCAGCTCGGGACCCGTGGCCGGCCAGAATCCCGCGCGATAGCGGGCAAACATGCTCGCGTCGGGCATCGCTGCGGTGGCGGCCTCCATGCCGTAGGCGCCTCCACGCGCCAGCACCCACAGGGCCAGCCAGGTGAAGCC
>CAIPQY010000569.1 GCA_903867275.1 uncultured bacterium
ACGTCGCCCTTGGTCAGGCCCGCATCGGCGGCGCTGGTGCCGGCGCTCACGTCGTCGATCCCCAGACCGGGACCCTCGCGCTTGCTCATGGATGGCTGCACGCCCAGGCGCACCTTGGCGTAGCCGCGGTCGCTGCCACCCTTGCCGTCGGTGCTGGTGAACTTCGGCTTCTCCGGCGTGGTCACCAGCGTCTTCGCGAGTTCCTCCACCAGATGCACGATCTTGGCGGCACCCAGCGGATTCACCGTGAAGCCCTTGTCGGTGGGCTTGTGATAGTCGTCGTGATTGCCGGTGAACAGGAACAGCACCGGAATGCCCGCCGCGTAGAAGCTGGCGTGATCGCTTGGTCCGCGGCCACCTGGATCGGCGCGCACCGTGAGTCCACCGCGCTCGATCGCCGGACGGATGAGATCGTTGAACTTCTCGGCGGTGCCGGTGCCGCTCATCGCCAGCTCGTCGCCGCGCAGTCGACCCACCATGTCCAGGTTGATCATGGCGGCGATCTTGTCCGCGGGCATGGTCGGATGCTTCACGAACTCGCGGCTGCCATCGAGTCCGCTCTCTTCGGCGGTGAAGGCGAGGAAGATGATGCTGCGGCAATCCGCGGGCGCTTCCTTGGAGTTGTAGAAGTCGTGCATGGCGCGCGCGCTGCACAGCATGGCGCCGGTGCCGCTTGCGTTGTCGTCGGCGCCGGGATGCAGCTTGCCGCGGTTCTGCGGATCGGCGCCGAAGTAGCCCATGCCCACGTGGTCGTAGTGACCACCGATGATCATCCACTCATCCGCAAGCTTGCCCTTGCCGCGCAGCACACCACCCACGTTCTGCGCTGGAATGCCCTTCTCGGCGATCGCGACCTCGATGCGTGTCTGCACATCGGGCTTCAGCGCGACGCACTTCACCTCGCCCTTGTCCGCCATCTGGCGGAAGTCCATCAGCCCGCGACCATTCGGATCGGCCTTGCGAAGAAGCGCGTCGGCGGCTTCCGGTGAAAGCTGCACGATCGGAATGTCGTACCCGGGACCGAACACGCTGCTCTCGGTCTGCTCCAGTTCCTTCGCGCCGTCGCGGCACTCGGGCGGATTCACCAGGATGATCGCCGCGGCCTTGCGGTCGGCCACTGCATCGAGCTTGCTGCGCATGGCGCTTGCGCCGGAGAAGCGGCGATCGCTCCACTGGCTGCGGCCGTCGGCGTCGAGTGGCTCGTAGCGCAGGACCATCACCACCTTGCCGGTGAAGTCCTCCTTCTTGTCGAAGCTGGTGTAGTCCTTCTTGCCCTCCTCGATGGCGTAGCCCGCGAACACGATGGGCGCGTTCACCGCCCCGCTGCCGCTGGAACCGATCACCTGATAGGTCTTGCCCCGTTCGAGCGCCTGACCGGCCGCGGTGACCGAGCTGCTCTCCACCTTGGGTGCGCCGCCCTCGAGCGTGAACGGCTGGCGCCACGAGGGCGCATCCTTGCCGGCCGCGTCGGCCTGCTTGAATGCCGGCTCCAGCCCGATCTGCTTCATGTAGAACTCGACGTACTCGGCGGCCAGGTCGTTGCCGCGCGAACCCGGCACGCGACCCTCGAAGAAGGGGTTCGAGAGCGTCTGCACATGCTGATACCACTCGATGGCCACCGGGCCCATGGCCTGCAGCGACTTCTGCAGATCG
>CAIPQY010000570.1 GCA_903867275.1 uncultured bacterium
CGGCGAATGGTGACCTGCTCGTCCTTGTCGCGCAGATCGAGTTCGACGAGGTCGTTTGAGGACATCAGTCGAATCAGTTCCTTCAGCTTGCGAATGTCGATCATGGGTTTGCCTCCAAATGAGGGCCGTCCTGGCCCGAAGGGGTCGAAGTATAGGGCATCTGCATCGATCTTGCAGGGTTCCCTACCTGAGGCGAAGCCCTGAACTTAGCCGCGGAGCGAGACCGGCGGACCGAGGATTTCGGAGGCCACGAGCCCATCACGCAAGCGACGCGCCGACCAGCCGGCACGAACCGGACGCGCGGGCCCGGCAAGCGACTTGGCTACCCTGGCCTGTGCAACAGCGGCCATGGTGGGGATCGAAACCCTGGCCTGTGCAACATCGGCCATCGTGGGACTCGCCACTTTGGCCTGCGCAACCGCGGCCATGGTGGGAGTCGGCACGCGTGCCGGGGTGCTGATGATGGGTACGACCTCCACAGCCACCGCGTCGCGCAGCACGGACCTGCTTGCCACACGCGCTGGCGCCTGCATGGTCTCGCGAACAGGCACGGGCATTGGGTTCACGGCGACAACCGCTGGTCTTCGAGCGATCGGCTCAGGCTTCGCGGATGACTCGATGGCATTCGACTGCTCGGCCGCCAGGCGGGCCTTCGCGCGCTTGGCCATGATGCGACCGACCACGTTGATCGCACCGACCACCACCATCATGATGAGCACTTCGTAGCGCATCGCGTTGGCAGGATACCGGGCGCTCGATCACCACACCGGCAGCGTGACAGGCTGCTGGCACACGCCCTGCACGCGCGCGAACGGAACGCCGAACACGCCCGCCAGCGCTTCCGGCTGCATGACCGTGGCGAATTCACCCGCACCCACCACGCGACCGCCATCAAGCAGCACCGCATGGGTGCAGCACGCGGCGGCAAACGCGAAGTCGTGCGTGGCCACGAACACGCTCACGCCTTCCTCGGCAAGCGCACGCAGCAGCCGCGCGAGCGATGCCGCCCACGCCGGATCCAGCGAGGCGGTGGGTTCATCCACCGCAAGCATGCGCAGCGCCGGGTTGCGTTGCGCCAACGCGCGCGCCACGGCCACGCGATGTCGCTGTCCTTCCGAGAGATGCTCCATCCACGCGTGCTGCATGGAATGCACGCCAGTGGCCTGCATCGCGCGTTGCACAGCTTCGGCATCGGACGGGAGTCGCAACCGACCCAGCTGCACCACTTCGCGCACGCGCATGGCTGCCGGAACCGCGGGGCGCTGGGCAACAAACGCCACCCGTGCCGCGCGCTCTGCATGGCGCATGCCGTGCACCGATGTGCCATCCACAGCCACCACGCCGCCACACACCCGCTGCAGTCCCGCCACCGCTCGCAGCAGCGTTGTCTTGCCGCTTCCATTGGGGCCCACCAGCGCGGTCACGCTGCCAGCGGGCACCTCGACATCCACCGGACCAAGCCGGAATGCGCCGATGCCCACCTCGATCGCCTGCAAGCGCACGCTCATCGCCACACCCCCGCCGCACCGCGCCGCAGCAGCAACAGGAATGCCGGGCCGCCTGCGAGCGCACACACCACACCGATCGGCAAGCGACCGCCTTCCACCGGAATGAGTGAACGCGCCACATCCGCCAGCACCAGCAACGCGGCGCCCGCGATCACCGAACCAAGCACCGTGCGCCGATGCGAACCACCCAGCATCGATCGCGCCATGTGTGGCGCAACCAGACCCACGAATGCGAGCGGGCCGCACAGCGATGTGGCACCAGCCGCCAGCGCGCTGGCCAGCAGCACGATCGCCCAGCGCGTGGCCGACAGATGCACGCCCACCGAGCGCGCCTCATCATCGCCCAGTTGCAGCGCATCAAGCGTGCTCGACTTCCACTGGAACAGCGCCATGGTGCCGATCAGCAGCGCCACGCACGCCCACAACGAGCCGCGCTCGGGCGCTTCGGGAATGCGACCCAGCGACCAGGCCGCAAGGCCCATGCGCTCGCCAGGCGGCAAAATCCATTCACACAACGCCGCCACGCTGCCGGCCATCGCCGCCACCACCACACCCGACAGCACCAGGCTGATCGGATCCAGGCCGCGCTCGCGCGAGTGCCCGAAGGCCACGCACAGCAGCAACGCCGTCACGGCGCCCAGCCATCCCACCGGTACCTGCATGGTGCTTGGCAACACCGCGCCCACCTTCCACGACAGCACGAACGCGATGGCCACCGC
>CAIPQY010000571.1 GCA_903867275.1 uncultured bacterium
CATCTCCGCGGACGAGGAAATCGCGTGCAACGGGCACTTCTTCGGGGCGGACGTGGCGTACGGACGCTGCTGGATCTACCGGCCGCAGTACAAGTTCCTGACGCACAGCACGCAGATCGGCGGCCCGCTGAACGTGGAGGCTGCCATCAGCCGCAGCTGCAACATCTACTTCTACACGCTTGCGCAGCGCATGGGGCTGGCATCGCTCACCGACTGGTACCGAAGCTTCGGCCTCGGGCAGAAGCTCGACATCGGCATCGCGCGCCGCGAGGTGCAGCGTGACGATGCGGGCAACGCGATCGGCGAGCGACTCGTCGGCGAGCATCCCGGCATCCTGCCGTCGGCGGACGCCATCGCGCAGATCGAGGCACGCGGCGATCGCATCGTGCCGGTGATCGCGGGCATCGGCCAGGGGCCCATCGCGTGGACGCCGCTCCAGGCGGCCAACGCATATGCCACGCTCGCGCGCGGTGGCGTGATCCGCGACGCAGACCTCCTGCGCACGCGCGTGCCCGGTCGCACGCAGCGCCGCGGCGGCGACCTGCGGCTCGATCCGCGCAGCTGCGACCGCGCGCTCGAGGGCCTGCGACAGGCGGTGGAGGATGCGCACGGCACGGGCCACCACGTGGTGATGCAGGACGGGCGCAAGGAAGCCATCATCAACGCGCCCGGCGTGGTTGTGTGGGCCAAGACCGGCACCGCGCAGGCGCCGCCCCTCAAGGTGGACGCCGACGGCGACGGCACGCCCGAGCGCGTCATCAAGGAACTCGACCACGGCTGGTTCGTGGGCCTGGTGGGGGATGCCAAGGAAAACAGGCCGCGCTACGCCGTGGCCGTGTTCCTGGAGGACGGCGGTTCCGGCGGCAAGAGCGCGGGGCCGATCGCCAACCAGGTGATCCACGCGCTCATCGAGGAGGGGTATCTCGACGGCGATCCGCGCTCGCGTCCGGAGCGCAAGGCCGCGCAGCCGACCGGCGAAGGTGAAGTGGAACCCACGGGAGGCGCCGGATGAGCATCCTGGTGGACAACTCGCTTGCCCGCGGACTGCGCCGCGAGCGTGCCACGGATACGCGCACGGCCGCGCGCGTCTGGTCGCACTGGGCGTGGTTGCCAGTGGCGGCTGCGCTCGGCCTCAGCCTGGTGGGCATCGCGGCCATTGCCACCACCGAGCCGGCGCTCGCGCAGCGGCAGTTCGGGTTCCTGATCGTCGGCATGCTGGTGGCGTCGTTCGTGGGTGCGCAGCACTGGCGCTGGATGCGGCGGTGGGCGTGGTTCATGTTCGCGGTGAACGCGGCGTTCCTGGTGTTCATCCTGGTGCCGTTCGTGCCGGACTCGATCGTGCGCCCGCGCAATGGCGCACGGCGCTGGATCAACCTGGGAAGCCTCGATTTCCAGCCGAGCGAGCTCATCAAGCTCACCTGGGTGCTGGCGATGGCCGCGTGGATGCGCACCACCGCCACCGTGAAGCGGCTCGACGGCGTGCTGGCCACCATCATCGTGACGCTCATCCCGGTGGGCCTCATCATGCTGCAGCCGGATCTTGACAGTGCGCTCCTCTTCGGGCCGGCGCTGTTGGTGATGCTGCTGGCGGCGGGGGCGCGCGTCAGGCACCTGGCCATCATCGCGTGCACCGTGCTGGTGCTCGCGCCGTGCAGCTACCCGGTGCTCAAGAAGCACCAGCGCGACCGCATCGATGCGCTCATCGCGCAGGTCATGGGCGACACGCGCGTCAACGATGGCATCGGCTTCCAGTCGAACCGCGCGGTCACGCTTGCCGCCGCGGGCGGACTGGCGGGGGCAGGGAAGGAGGAGGCGGGGACGCTCATCCACTTCAACCGGCTCCCCGAGGAGCACACCGACATGATCTTCGCGGTGATCACCTGCCGCTGGGGGTTCCTGGGCGGGATGGCGGTGTGGATCCTGGCCGCCGCCTACGCGTTCGGCGCGTTCATGGTGGGGCTCCGCGCC
>CAIPQY010000572.1 GCA_903867275.1 uncultured bacterium
GGCGGCTCCAACACCGAAGACACCGACAAGGTGCAGCAGATCAAGGACCGCATGAAGCAGATCATGGATCTGATCAAGGCCGTCGTTGACACCAACACCTGGGAAGCCGACAGCAACGGCGACGACCAGAATGACAGCCGCATGGAGCAGTTCGACTCCAAGCTG
The DNA here is from genome assembly GCA_903867275.1 of uncultured bacterium. Classification (GTDB taxonomy): domain Bacteria; phylum Planctomycetota; class Phycisphaerae; order Phycisphaerales; family SM1A02; genus SYAC01. The sequence continues at coordinate 166 of CAIPQY010000572.1, forward strand.
ATCATCACGGCACTGCCCGAGACGCATCGCCACATCGCGGACCTGCTCTCCGACATCCGTCAGGTGCAGGCCCTCGAGATCAGCCTGGAGACGCGCGTGCTGACCATCAGCACCGACTGGTTCGAGCAGATCGGCATCGACTTCGACATGTACTTCAACACGAACAGTGCGATGTACAGCCAGGCTCGACAGGCCGATCCCAACTTCCAGCTGAAGGACTTCTTCTTCAACAAGACGAACGGTCCGACCAGCAAGGATGCGGGCAAGCTGAAGAACCCCCTGGTGTTCGGCGGCATCGCCGGTGCCAGCAACGCCAACGCCAACGCGACTGCAAGCGGTGGTGCCTACGGCGTGCAGGGTTCCACCCCTGGCCAGGTGACCTACAACCAGAACCTGCCGGTGGGCACGCCCATCACCACGCTTCGCGCGGGTGACACGTACCCCAACGGCGAGAAGAGTTCAGGCTTCGCCCCGGTGGCGGTGCAGCAGGAAGGCCTGCCGCTGACCGACGATCTGGCCTTCGCGGGCATGTCGTCGGCCGTGGGCAAGCTGGCGCTGCTCAACCCGGTGATGACCGTGGGCATGACGTTCCTGGACGACGTGCAGGTGGATCTGCTGGTGCAGAGCACCCAGGCCGACCAGCGCAACGCCATCCTGACGGCGCCGCGCCTCACGCTGCTGAACGGTCAGCAGTCCGCGCTGGCCGTGGGTCGCGTGATCAACTACGTGAGTGGTTACACGCAGGGCACGGGCAACACGACCGGCGTGCCGATCGTGACGCCCTTCAACAGCGGCATCAGCCTCACGCTCGAGGCCGTCGCCAGCGCCGACCGTCGCTACGTGACGGTGACCGTGCAGTTCCAGCAGCAGGACTTCGAAGGCTTCGACGACCAGCGTTCGCAGCAGGCCGTGTCAGGCGGTGGTACGGGTGGCGGCGGCGGTGCCGTGGCCAACCAGACCTTCCAGACGCCGCGCTACCGCAACACGCAGATCAACACCTCGGTCAGCGTGCCCGACAAGGGCACCGTGATGCTCGGTGGCCAGAAGTACTCCACCGACTACGAGGTGGAGGTGGGCGTGCCGGTGCTGAGCAAGATCCCGGTGGTCAACCGCTTCTTCACCAACCGCGTGAACTCGAAGAACGAAGTCAACCTGCTCCTGCTCATCCGTCCGGAGATCATGATCCAGCGCGAGAGCGAGGATCTGCTGTTCCCGGGTCTGAAGAACACGAGCGACGCCCCCGGTGGCGTTCTGAAGGAGTGAGCATGAGCCAGGCACCGATCAAGATTTCGACGGATGGCGGCGTGACCACGGTCGCGTTCACCGAGCGCAGCATCATCGACGAGGTGATGATCCAGCAGATCGGCGAGGCGCTGCTCAAGCTGGTCGACTCGCAGCCGGGTCTGAAGATGGTGCTGTCGTTCGAGGGCGTGGACCACATGTCCTCCGCCGCGCTCGGCGTGCTCATCACGGTGAACGGGCGCGTGAAGGCCCGCAACGGCCAGCTGCGCCTGTGCAACATCGCCAAGCCCATCTTCGAGATCTTCAAGATCACCAAGCTCGACAAGCTGTTCCAGACGTTCGGAACAGAAGATCAGGCCGTGAAGAGCCTCGCCTGAACGGGCCCCAGATGGCCAGCGAAGGCCCCAGTGAACCGCTGAAGCTCGAGATCACCCTGCACGAAATGCGGGGCGATGTGGAAAAGGTGCAGCAACTGGTCGCGGCGGCGCTGCAGGAGCGCGGCTACGACTCCGACTCCATGTTCGCCATGCGCCTGTGCCTGGAAGAGGCGCTGGTGAACGGCTTCCGCCACGGCAACCGCTTTCAACCCGGTCTGGTGGTGCGCTTCTGGGCCACCATCAGTCAGGACGAGGCCACCTTCGAGGTGGAGGATGAGGGCGAGGGTTTCGACCCCGCCGGTGTGCCTGATCCGACGGCGGAGGAGAATCTGGAGATTCCGAGCGGCCGCGGCGTGATGCTGATGCGCGCCTACATGAGCGAGGTGGAGTACCTCGGGGCGGGCAATCGCATGCGCATGGTGTTCCGCCGCAAGAAGGCGTGACGCTCAGGCGACACCAGACAGCGTGATCCACTCGGCGGGGGACAGCGTCTCGGGACGCCGCATGGGATCGAAGCCCGCGGGGAACGGATAGTCGGCGCCGAGCGAGTTTCGCAGCTGCTTGCGCCGCTGCTGGAAGGCCTGATCCACGATGGTGCGCAGATTCGCGGGCAGCGTGGGTCGCGGCGTGCGCGGCGTGATGCGGATGATGGCGCTGGTCACATCGGGTGCGGGCCAGAAGCAGCCGGGCTTCAGCGTGGCCACGCGCTCCACGGTGGCGAGCAGCTGTGCCGTGATGGTGAGCGGGCCGATCTCGCTGGTGTCCGGCTTGGCGTTCAGGCGGTCAGCCACCTCGCGCTGGATGGTGGCGATGATGCCGCCGCAGGTGGGGTGCGACTCGAGCAGTGTGGCGATGAGCGGTGTTGCCGCGGCGTACGGCAGGTTGGCCACCATGCGGAAGGGGCGGCCCGCGATCGCCTGCAGCAGCGCGGGGTGAATGGTGTGCTTGTCCTGCAGGCAGTCGCCCTCGATCAGGGTGAGGCGTGAGCCCAGGCGATCGCGGATGAGCGCGGCCATGTCGCGGTCGAGCTCGCAGGCGATGACGCTTGCGCCGGCATCGAGCAGGCACTCGGTGAGGGTGCCGGTGCCGGGGCCAACTTCCAGGATCACCTCGCCCGGCTGCACCGCCGCCGCATCAAGCAGCGTGCGCATGGCCTTCGCATCGTGCAGGAAGTTCTGCCCGAAACGATGCTTCGGCCGCAGGTCACGGCTGTCGAGCAGCGCCTTGATGGTGGCGAGATCTTGCATGTCTCCAATAACCAGTCAAATCAGGGACGGGGGTCGTTATCAGCCTAGCTTCATGTGCGTGGCCAATAACGACCCCCGTCCCTGATTGTTTGCTACCAGGTGTACTGCACGGTGTAGGTGAGGGTCTGCACGGCGTTGGGCGCCGCGTCCACGGTGAACTGCGCCGTGCCCGAGTTGATCTTCTCGAAGGGCAGGCTGCTCGTGGTGATCTGCCAGTTGCTCCAGCGGTACAGCGGCTCGCGCACCAGCACCGTGACCGGCGTGTCCTTGCGGTTGCGGATCTCGATCTTGAAGCTTTCGGTGATGGTGCGCCGCGCGCGATCGATCTTGAAGTCGCTCTGCGTGCGCTCGCCCACCACATCGAACGAGCTGCCGAGACGGATGAGCACCTTCTCGTCGCGCGGCGTGTGCTTGATCACGTCCTCGCCGATGAACTCCAGGCTGCCGTCGGCCTCGTCGCGTTGGAACACGCGCATCTTGCCCGCGGGCAGCGGCATGCCCAGGTTCGACGCCTTGTCGTTCACCAGGCGCACATAGATGTCCACCTTGGTGTTGCCCACCTGACCGAACTCGCGGCCGTCGATCGGCTGTCCACCGCCGCCCCACGCCATGGCCGCGCCCTCGTACACCAGCAACTTCTCCACGGGAATGCTGCTCACCGATGGGAACAGCGCCACCTGCTCGCTGGAACTCTCCGGCAGGTCGATCGGTCGCGGCAGCGTGTACAGGTGGTACTCGCCGAAGGTCTTCTCCTGGAATCCGCCTGCCTCCGACGAATCCGCCATCATGGCCTTTGCCATCATCGGAGCTCCCCCGCGTCCGTAGTTCATCGGCTGCACGCGCTGCACATCGCCGGCGATCAGCTTGAGCGAGGCCTTCTCGAAGGATCGACCGCACACGTTCAGCAGCGTCACCCACGCGGACATGTCCGCCTTCGTGTTGGCGGCGTTCAGCGTGATGTTGTAGTCGCTGCGCCAGGTCAGGCCGCCGGTCTGGTAGCCCATGCGCACCTGATGCCGACCGCCCTTGGGGCTGTTCACGTTCCACAGCAGGGTGGGGCGCGTGCGCAGGCCGCCTGGCAGTTCGCTGAGCGTGATGGCACTGCTGGCCTGCGGAACCATGTCGATGCCGCCGTCGCGCTGGATCACCAGCACGCCGCCGCGCGCCGCAAGCAGCGTGCCGCTGACCTTCAGCGGGCCGCCCTGCATGTCCACCATCGCGCTGATCGGTCGGTCCACATATCGCTCGAGCAGCTTCTCCGAGCTGACAAGGTCGAACTCGAAGCGCTGGTCGAGCACCGCGGTGCCCGGCTCGGTGAGATCGTTGAAGCTGACGGTGGTTGGGTCGATGAAGGCCGCCACATCCGTGAAGGCGAGCTGGCCGACGCCGTTTGGCATGTCCATGGCGCGCGTCTCGCGCACCAGTCCGAAGCCCGGAACGCCCGCCATGGCGCCGTAGCCCGCGCGTGCCTGCTCGAGGAATTGTCGCGGATCGAAGCCCGACGGATCGGCGCTTGAATACACCGTCAGACTGACGGTGCCGGTGGCGTCGGCTGGCGGCGCCGCGCCAGCACCGGAGGCGAGAAGGGACGCGACGATCATCGTGGCGTTGAGCATGCGCGAAGCCTACCCCGGTTTGCCAAGCCGCTGCCGGGTGGCAACACTGCACGCTTGCACGACACCAGCCCCATCCTGTTCGACCTGTGCGTGATGGCGCTCGCGGCGGTGGGTGGGTTCATCGGCGCGCTGATCGGCCTTGGCGGCGGTGCCCTGGTGGTTCCGGGTCTGGTGATGCTGCTTGGCGTTCCCATGAAGACCGCGGTGAGCGCGAGCCTGGTGGCGGTGGTGTTCACCAGCATCGGCGCGGCCATGATTCCTGGCCGCGACCCGCTGACCAACTATCGCGTGGGCCTGCTGCTTGAACTGGTCGCCGGCGTGGCCAGCATCGTGGGCGCGCTGACCGCCTTCCTGATCAGCACGCTCGCGCTGCAGATCACCTTCGGCGTGGTGCTGCTGTGCACCGCGGCGCTGTCGATGCGTCGCGTGGAGGACGTGGACACCAGCATGCTGCCAAGCACGGGTCTTGCCGCCCGACTGGCGCTGGATGGCGTGCAGGAAACGGCGAACGGTCCGCGCATCTATCGCATCCGGCGCGTGGGCTGGGGCCTGGCCATCATGGGCATCGCCGGCACCATCGCGGGCATGCTGGGCCTTGGCGCCGGTGCCGTGAAGGTGCTCAGCATGGACACCTGCATGAAGATGCCCTTCCGCACCAGCACGGTGACCAGCAACTTCATGATCGGTGCCACGGCCGCGGCGGGGTCGCTGGTGTTCCTGCGGTTGGGCATGATCGACCCCGTGATCGCGGGTCTGGTGGCGATTGGCATCGTGCCCGGCGCCATGCTGGGCAGCTGGCTGGTATCGCGCATCAAGCTGCGCGCGCTGCGACTGGTGTTCCTGGCGTTCGTGAGCGTGATGGGCGTGCAGATGCTGCTGAAGGCGGCGGGGGTGCTGCCGTGAGCGATCAGGCCGAGATCGATCGTCTGCGCGATCGACAGCTGGACGCGGTCACCGGCGCGAGGCAGCGCCTGCTGATCCGCTGCATGGTGGCGATCAGCCTGACGCTGGTGGTGCTGGGTGAGGTGCTGTCGATCGTGCGGCACGAGCCGCCGCGCACCGAGCATGGCATTCTGGAGACGCTGCGCGACCTGCCTCGTGGCGACGCGCTGATGCTGCTCGGCGTGCTGGTGGGCATCGCCACGCCGATCGCGCGTGCGCTGCTGCTGGCACGCTGGTTCGCGCGTCGCGGCGAACGCGCCATGGTGATCATCAGCGTGGTGCTGGTGGCGATCATCCTGAGCGGCCTTTTGCTGCGGCACTAGCCGCTCGCATCAGCGGGCGTTGGCTTCGGCGCGGAGTTCGCGCAGCACCGTCACCTTGATCTCGCCCGGGAAGGTCATCTCGGCCTCCACGCGCTTGGCCA
>CAIPQY010000573.1 GCA_903867275.1 uncultured bacterium
AAATACATCGATCCTGAAAATTTCGCCTTTGCATGACATGCAGCCAGCCTGGATCTCGTTTCTACAGGTGAAGGACACTGAGTGAGTTGTCGGGAACCGACCCACTCAAAACAGCGATGACGGCCGACGGGAACCGGCCTCAACGCAGCTTGGACGATGGACGGGAACCCGTCGTCCGCACAGCAGAAGTGAAACTGGCCTCGCAAGAGGCCGTTTCGCTTTTTGGACCAAGATCGCGAGCATGCAAATTCCTCTAACAGAGAGCGTTATGGAATCCGGTGGCTTCCAATGACAAAAAACAACAGGTGATTGCTGAATTGACGTGATCCTGAAAGGAACAATCGGCTACAGATGGGCTATGGGCAATTCCATGGCGTCACAAGCCGCTGACCAGAACCCATCGGACGCCGAAGGCATCAAGCCCGGACTTGCCGGTGCGTTGGGCGCGACGCTGAATCTGCTTGCGGAACTCTGCGTGAATGGCGGGCATCGCTTCGTGATGGCGGATGCGCGCCGAGCACTGGAAGAAGCGCCGTCATCGGAACCCATTGAAGTGCTCGCACACGCGGCGCCCGCGTTGGGGTTGCGCATTGCATGGCGCCGCATGTCGGTGTCGGAGGCGACATGGATGGCGGATTCGACCGTGCCCATCATTGCCTGGTCCGCGTCCAAGCAATGCTGGTTCGTGCTGCGACGACATGGCGCCCTGTCCGCGTGTGTCTGGCGCAGTGATTCGCCCGAAGCCGGTGCCGTCGCCATGCGGCAGGGCGAGATCGCGCGCGCCCTTGGGGAGTCTGGGCAAAACGAGTTGGAGCAGTTCGGAATCGTGACGATGCCGTTGCCCGACGCGGCGATGCATGCGCACGGCGATGCCGCCGATGATGGGCATGGTGGCGATGCGGCGCCCACGCCGGTGCGCCGACTGCTGGCGCTGATGCGGCCGGAGTCGCCCGAACTGTGGTCGATCGGCATCTTCAGCGCGATCACGGGTCTGCTGTACCTGGCGCTGCCGCTCGCCGTGAACGCCTTCGTGAGCAATCTGTCGTTTGGCGCGCGAAGCGGTCCATTCGTGCAGGCGCTGCTGGCCATCGCGCTGGTGCTGTTCGTGTGCCTGGCTGTGGCTGGGGCGCTTCGGGCCATCCAGCATGTGGCAGCCGAGGTGGTGCAGCGACGCATCTTCGTGCGGTTGGCCTCGGACCTTTCGCATCGACTGCCGAACGTGGATCTGGCATCGCTGGAGGGTGTGCACGCGCCCGAGCTGGTGAACCGCTTCCTGGAGGTGGTCACGGTGCAGAAGAGCGCGGCGCTGCTGCTGCTCACGGGCATCAACCTGGTGCTGAGTGCGGCCATCGGCCTTGCGGTGCTCGCGTTCTATCACCCGTTCCTGCTGGGCTTCGCGGTGGCGTTGCTGCTGGCCTTGGCCACCATCGTGTTCGTGTGCGGTCGCGGGGCGCTTCCGACCAGCGTTCGAGAATCGATGCGCAAGTATCAGCTGGTGGAATGGCTCGAGGAGATCGCGCGGCATCCGTTGCTGTTCAAGGGGCCGGGTGGCGCGGCATTCGCGTTGGCCCGCGCGGATGACCTGGTGCGCGGCTATCTGGATGCGCGCCGCGAGCACTTCCGCATCCTGATGCGGCAGATCGTCGGCCTTTTGGCGCTTGAAGTGGCGGCGGGCACCGCCTTGCTTGGCGTGGGTGGCTGGCTGGTGCTGAATCAGCAGCTCACGCTGGGCCAGCTGGTGGCGGCCGAGATCATCGTGTCGGCGATCGTGGCGGCCATCGCCAAGCTGGGCAAGCAGTTCGAGGCCTGGTACGACGCCGTGGCCGCGGTGGACAAGCTGGGCTACCTGATCGACCTGCGTCTGGAGCGTGCAGGCGGGGCCTCGGTGGAGCGCGCGGGCGGCATGCGCGTTCGTGCACAGGGCCTGGCCTATCGGCGCGCGGGACAGCAGAGCGGCTTCGCCAATGTCAGCGTGGACATCGCCGCAGGTGAGCGCGTTGCACTGCTGGGCTCGCGCGGCAGTGGATCGAGCACGCTGCTTGAGGTGCTGATCGGGGTGCGCGTGCCGACCGATGGAACGGTGATCGTGGACGACCTCGACGTGCCGAACTGGGATCTGTCGCGGCTTCGATCTCAGGCCATGCTGTTGCGCGATGGGGGTGTGGTGATGGGCTCGATCGCCGACAATCTGCGTCTGGGCGTCGCCGGTGTTTCAAGCCACCAGATGCAGTCTGCGCTCGACCAGGCAGGGCTGGGCGAGGTGGTGCGCGGCATGCCGGATGGCCTGCAATCACGCCTGCTCACGGGCGGTCTTCCGCTGACGGGTCGCCAGCGCATTCGTCTGCTCGTGGCGCGCGCGCTGGTGATGCAGCCGCGGCTGCTGCTGGTGGATGGACTGCTGGATGGCCTGGACGAGGCGACACTGGCTGCCCTGACCGATGTGCTGATGCACCCGTCTCGATCATGGACGCTGGTGGTGGCCACGCGTGACGCTCGTGTCGCCACGCGCATGGCCCGCGTGATCGATCTGGATGTGATCGTGAAGGAGGCCGCGCATGCGTGAGTCAGCCACCCAGGATCCGGTCACGCTGCGCCTGCGCGGCGGACCATTGCCGGCGATGGCATTGGCGGGGTCGTCTCGCGGTACGCGACTGTTGGCGCGCGCGCTTGCGGTGTGCAGCGCGCTGCTGGTGGCCGGCCTGCTCGTGCTGCCCTGGCAGCAATCGATCAGCGGCAGCGGCCGAGTGATCGCCTTCAATCCGCTGGATCGGCGCATGAACATCGAGGCGCCGGTGCAAGGGCGCGTGAAGCGCCTGTTCGTGGTGGAGAACCAGGTGGTGCGCAAGGGCGAGCCACTGGTCGAGTTGGAGGACAACGATCCAAACCTGCTCGCGAACCTGCGCCTGCAGCACGACGCGGCCATCGCCCGTCGCGCGGCGGCGCAGCAGCGCGTGGACGACCTCACGGCGCAGGTGAACAGTCAGGAACTGGCCAAGCCGCAGGCACTGGATGCCGCGCAGCAGCGCGTGAACGCCGAGCAGTTCCAGGTGAAGGCGAACGAACTGAACTACGAGCGCAACGCCACGCTGGTGGCCAGCGGCGACGTGTCGCGGCGTGCCTACGAGCTGGCAAGGCTGGCGCTGGACAGTTCGCGCGCCAATCTGGCGGCGGCGGAGGCCACGCTGGAGCGCACCGCACGCGAGTACGACGCCATCATCGCGGCCACCAAGGCCAGCCGCGGCACGGCGGAACTGGACGTGGCCACCGCCGAGCGTGAAGTGACGGCCGTCGACATCCAGATCAACCAGAACGAGCGCCAGATGATCGAGGTGCCGCGTGACGGCATCGTGCTCAGCGTGGCGGTGAACGAGGGCATGTATCTGCGACCCGGTTCGCCGGTGTGCGTGGTG